>NZ_DHEI01000084.1:0-66065 GCF_002399805.1 Flavobacterium sp. UBA4854 | reverse complement strand
TCGTCTACTATTTTTAAAACAGAAGGATTTATTCCTCGGTCTTCAGATCCCATAATAATAGCTAATGGTTCTGATAATGATATGTCATATATGTTTTGATCTGTTTTTTCAGTTGCTGCTACTGTTTTAATTCCAGAACCTTGCAAATAGAAGATAGCATCTTTTATATGTTCAACTTTGCAGATAGGGACATTGAATACAGCTCCAGCTGAAGTTTTAACAGTGTCACCGTTTACAGGAGCTGAACCTGCTTTTTGTATAATGATTCCATTAACTCCAGTACATTCTGCTGTTCTAATAATAGCACCAAAATTTCTAGCATCTGATATTTGATCTAATATAAGAAAAAGAGGTTTGTTACCAGACTCAATTGTAGATTCGACTAAGTGTTCTAAATCAATAAAGCCAATAGGAGAGATGGTTGCTACTGCACCTTGGTGATTATTTGGTGTAAGACGATTTAATTTTTCTACAGGAACGTAAGAGAAGTTTACGTTTGCACGCTTCATTACCTTCATTAAATCTTTCATAAGTTCACCAGAAATCTCTTTCTGAATGAAAACTTTATCTACTTCTTTTCCTGCTTGAATCGCTTCTATGATGGCTCTAATGCCAAATATTTGATGTTCTTTTTCCATTGGACAAATATAGGTAATGTTTATATAAAAAAAAACCATCCCAGTTTGGGATGGTTTAGTTTCATTATTAAAAGAAGAATTAGTCAGCTAAAACTCCTTCTTTGTATGAGAATTTCAATTCTTGACTTGTAGTTCCTTGAACTTTGTCAGTAATTTTAATGATTCCAGTGTAAAGAACATCTTGGAAATCTGGATCTGATTCAGTTCCGAAGTTTACTGATCTTGTGATTTTGTAAACAATAACATCACCAACTGCCAAATTAGTTAAAGATGTAACTTTAGTACCTGCGTTGTAAGCATTCTCAGCAGCAAATAAGTTAGCAGTTGAGTAGTTTACAGTATTGTCTTTTACGAAATCGATGCTAACTCCTTCTGATGTAGCGAAACCAAATGGGCTAACGAAATCAATTTCAGAAGCTTCATGGTCTCCAGTTTTGAAACTGAATGTTGACTCACTATCAGAAATGTTTCCATTGTGAGAAGCACCAAATACTTGATCAGCAAAAGTTACTGTTGTAGTAATCTCATCTGTTTGAGTTCCTGAAGTTATAATAAATTTGTAAGTAATTTTATCTCCAGCAACAATTCCACCATAAGTAGAATATGGATAACTATTCAAATCTATAGTCTGTTTAGTAGCAGGCAATGTTCCAGGTAAATTAGTAAATGTACCAGTGCTATTTTTAGACCATTGTCCAACAATACTTGTGATTGTTGTAGCAGTTTTAGTAAGTGGAGCGATATGCACTTCATAAGCAGCTGGATCATTAAATTTGATTGAAGAGATACCACTTGTAGTACTGTTTACAAGATCTCCATCAGCGTTTACTACTTGCCAAGTAATTGCTTTTCCAACTACTAAAGAAAAAGGAGCTCTTGATGTTGTACCATCAGAATAAGTTGCAAGAATTGCTAACTCAAACGTTCCTGTTTTTCCAGTTAAAGTTGTTACACCACCTTCAGTTACTGGGAATTTATCGAAACTTCCTAATGTAGAAGTATTGAAAGTAGCTTTTCCTTCACTTAAAGTTGCATCTGCTACTTTGTCTCCAAATACGATAGGATCTGTTGGAGGTGTTTTTGCAGCATTTTTGAAAATTTCAACTTTAGTCACAGTTACACCTTCTTTAGTGTATGTGTTAAGTGGCAGGTTGTAGTTGTTATCCAAACGACTTATACTAGTCGTTGTTGGAACTGCATTACCTCCTGTAGTTGCAAATTCCATATTGTCATCTGCAGAACATGAAGCTAAAGTTGCAATAAATGCAAATGCAGCTATCTGTTTAATGTATTTTTTCATATTTGTACTGTTAAATATAATATTAGTGTTTGTCCCAGAAAAGTTTAGTAGTTACAGCATTGTTACCCAATTTTGCAACTGCAGCTTCTAAGTTTGCAGCGTTTAATGTCTGCTCGATTCCTGGATAAGAGTAGCGTTTTGGAACTTCAGTGATGTCACCAAATGTTACAGGTGGCGCAACTAAAGCAGGGAAGTCTAATCTTCTGTAAGAAGTCCAAGCTTCAAAACCTCTATTATAGTAAGCAATCCAAGATTGTTCTCCAATTTTTTGTTTCCAAGTTCCTGTTGCAGTAGCATAAGCTACGTCAGATCTTGTTAAGTAAGCAGCGATATCACCAGCAGCTACACCCCAATCTTGTAAAGATGCAGTTACAGCAGCATTATAGTGAGATTCAGCAGTACCTCCAACAGCGATACCTCTTTCTACAGCTTCAGCTAATAAGAATTCAACTTCAGAATATGTAAAAATTACACCTGGATAAACTGGATCTTTAATAGTTTCAGTAATGTGAGAGAAGTTTCCGTAAATGTTAACTGTTCCGTATACACCACCTTTGTATTGTCCTGATCCTTCTGGGTACTCAGTGAAGTATTTAGATCTTCTTGGGTCAGAAAGAGCATTCAATTTGTTAACAAATGTATCAGCAGGAACAAAGTCATTACGTCCACTAGCTACTAAGTCAAGATATAACGGGTTGTTATTTGTTGTATTTGTAGCGTAAGGCATGTAAGCACCATCAGCACTAGATGTGATTAATCCATCTTCTTTAGCTGCTAAAGCTTGTGTGCTAGCGTAAGCGTGATCAACGTCATCCATCATGATAGCCATTCTGAAACGTAGAGAGTTAGCAAACTTAGCCCATTTTGCAGTGTTACCACCGTAAATAAGGTCAGCGCTACCATAACTGTCAGCAGATTGATCTAATTTATGAGATGCATTAGTTAATACAGTAAGTAAATCTCTGTAGATAGTTTGAGCATCATCATATTTAGGTTGTGGATGATTTTCAATATCTAAAGCTTCTGTGTAAGGAATATCTCCAAAAGTATCAACTAAGATACCGTAGCAGTAAGAAGTTAAAATATCGATAATTGCAAGTTTATTTTCAATTACCACTAAACCTTCAGCAGCTCCAGTGTAGCTTGCTTTTTGCTCTAGCAAAAGTGTTTTAGCTTCTTTAAAGTCTCTAAGTACATCACGGTAGTAAGTAGCCCAGTGACGATCTGGAATTGTACGTCCAGTAAGGTCATATTGAGTTTCTTGTGGGTATTGTACCTCTGTCCATTGCTGAGCATATAATCTGAATACGTTGAAGTTAACAGATGTGCTAGTAACCTGATCCATCATGAATTTCTCTGCATTTGTAAATAAAAATTCAGGAGAAGTAGTGGTAGGGTTTTTTGTGTCTTGGTTCATGTTCCCAAAATCATCAGAGCAAGATGAAAATAAGGCAATGAACGATATTAATATTATTAGTCTATTTTTCATAGCTTAGAATTTTATTGTTAAGTTACAACCAATATTTCTAGTTGTTGGTAAAGAACCGATAGAAAGTCCTTGAGATCCTACGTTAGATCCTAATCCACTTTCTGGGTCTGCATCTGGAAGATTCTTTTGGATGATCCATAAGTTAGATCCGATAAGTGAAATTCTAGCATCAACTAATTTCATTTTTTGAACTAATGAAGATGGTAAAGTATAAGTAATGTTTACCTCTCTTAATTTGATAAATCCAGCATCGTAAACAAATTGACTTCTTGGTCCGTTAGTGTAAGCATTTGTAATAGCTCCACCTGTAGAGTAAGCAGTTCTTGTTGTGTTTGGAGTTCCATCAGCGTATACACCTGGAAGGATAACACCACCACCATTTACTAAACTGTTTCTTTTTGGATTTCCAAGATCATTGTTTCCGCCTGTTTCATCAGTTAAACCAGTTCCAACTCCGTACCATTGGTCAGTAGAGAAAACATCTCCTCCGTGTTTAACATCGATTAAGAAGCTGAAAGATAAGTTTTTGTATGCGAATTTGTTGCGGATACCTCCAATCCAATCAGGATTGATGTTTCCAATAATATTGTTTGTAGAAGTATTGATTACGTATCTACCAGTTGCTGGGTTAACGATTCTTTGTCCGTTAGCATCATAAGTGTAATCTGTTCCTTTTAATACACCAAATGGTTGTCCAACAACAGCATTTAAAGTTACTGTACCAGGGAAAGAAGATACTTGTAAGTTACTTACACCATCAGCCAAAGCTGTAACCATGTTTTCGTTTTTAGACCAGTTCACATTAACATCCCAAGAAAAACTGTTTGTTTTAATAGGAGTAACGTTGAATTGAACCTCGATACCTTTGTTTTCTACTGTAGCAGCGTTAACATATTTAGAAGTGTAACCTGTAGCAGTTGAGTAAGGTACTCTTACAGCTTCTCCGTCATTCACGTTTTTGTATAAACTCACGTCAAATCCAACTCTTCTGTTTAAGAATTGCATCTCAAGACCGATCTCTTGTGTATTAGTTTTAATAGGTTTAAGATCTGGATTGTTTTTAATAGAGTTTACAGAATACATTTGGTTATTGTTGAACGGATCGTATTTTGTATAAGTATCAACCAATGCTAATGCAGGTGTTCCTAATGGGCTTTCAGAGTAACCTCCTCTTAATTTACCAAAACTTAACCAGCTAGCATCAATGTTTTTAGAGAAAACCCAGCTACCAGAAACAGAATAACTTGGGATGCTATTGTCGCTTGCAGGCAAGTTAGAGAAAGCATCTCTACGAGCAGTTGCATCGATAAAATATGTATCTAAGTATCCTAAAGAAGCTGAAATGTAGTAACTGTTAACAGAAGCTTTAGTTTCTCTTTCGTATGGGTATGGGCTTGCAGCTTTAGAGTTTGATAAACTGTAAATACCAGGAATAATTAAACCTCCTTGAGTAGAAGCTGTAATTTGATTGAAATAAGTGTTTCTTATTGTTCCCCCAGCTACTCCACTTAAACTAAAATCTTCTCCGAATTTTTTGTTGTAAGTAAGAATCAAGTCATAGTTTTGCTCAGAGAAGTTACCATTGTAACGTTGGTATCCTGAAGTCTCATCAAGAGCATTGATACCAAAAGTTTTTGCAACAGATCCTACAGCAACTCTTTCTTCACGGATCTCAGAATAAGTATCTGTAGAGATTTTTCCAGTTGCAGAAAGCCAGTCTGTAATTTTGTACGTTAAGTTTGCATAACCAATAAAACGATTTCTACTATCGTTTTGGTAGTTTTGGTAACGCTCAAAGTAAGGGTTGTTCCAGTATGCAGGAGATCCATCGTCAACAGAAGTTCTGTTCCAAGTGATGTTTTGTCCGCCTGAATTGTTGTATGCTTGTTGTAATTGTTTAATATCAACGTTTGTTTGCCACCATTGACGGAAACCAGAAACTAAGTTGTCGCTGTATCCTGTCATGTTTCTACCAACTGTTTGTTGTGCAGAAAAGTTAGCAAAAGTACTTAAAGACAATCTGTCTGTAAATTGGTGGTTTAATTTTAAACTGAAGTTGTTTTTTCTTAATTCACTATTAATTAAAACACCAGTTTGGTCAGTATTTGTATAGTTAAATACAACATTTGTTTTTTCATTTCCATCTTCAAAAGAGATACTGTTCACTAAAGAAAGTGAGTTTTTGAAGAAAGAAAAAGGATCATTTGCAGCAGCTTGCCATGGAGTTGCTTTTCCGTAGTTAGCGTTCCCTGGATAAGAAGAGAAAGCATCCCATTGGTAAACATTCAATGAAGGATCAAAACGGTTACCTACAGAAGCATCATCTCCCATAAGAACTACTCTATCATTTACACCATCACCGTTAATATCTTGTGTAGTGTCAAAAGAAGCACCGTATCCAGCTCCATAATTTTTTTGGTATTTAACGAAAGTGCTTTTGTCAGGACTACCAGTTACTACTTCAGAAGAAACAGTGATTCCTAATCCTTTTCTAGCTTTACCTTTTTTAGTTGTAATCATTAAAACCCCGTTACCAGCTAAGTATCCGTATAATGCAGAAGCCGCAGCACCTTTTAATACGTTCACACTTTCGATATCTTCTGGATTAATGTCCATCGCGTTATTACCGTAGTCAAATCCTCTAGATCCTGATGATTGAGCTGTTGTTCCGTCGTTTGTGTTGTTAGCGTTGTTGATTGGCATACCATCAATAACGATTAACATCTCATTACTCTGACCAATAGCTTTAACCCCTCTAGAAATTGCACTTGTAGAACCTCCAAAGTTAGTGTTTCTTGTAATGTTAACACCGGCAACTTTACCAGAAAGTTCGTTTAAGAAGTTACCACTAGAAGTACCGTTTCTTAAATCTCCTCCTTTTACCTCTTGTGTTGCATAACCAAGAGATTTTTTCTCTCTTTTAACACCTAAAGCTGTTGTTACTACAACGCTTTCAAGTTCTTGAGCATCTCCAGCCAATTTTACGTTAACTGTTGATGAAGTTGCAGCTATTTCTTGAGTTTTCATCCCAATGTAGCTAAATACCAATACTTGGCTTGATGATGCTTTGATAGTATATTTACCATCAAAATCGGTTTGCGTTCCAGCTTTGGTTCCTTTAACTAATACACTAACACCTGGTAGAGGCATCCCTGCATTGTCAGAAACTGTTCCCGAAACAGCTCTTTCTTGCGCAAAAGAAAGTTGCGCAACTAGTACTAATAAAAGCACTAAGAATCCATTGAACTTTAGTTTCATTTTTAAATATTTTGAATTAGTATCGCAAAACTCTTAATAATTTGTTAACTTTCCTAATAAATAAAAATCTTTTTTTGGTAAACTTTAAAATTTAACATTATAACATATGTTTACGATAGTGTTATATAATTGTATTTCTTGCTGATTTTCCTGACCATTCGTGAGAATAATTCGTAAAATTCCGTTTTTTGTTTGTATTCCCGCACCTATCCCGATTCCTATTAAATTCTTAATTTTTTTAGGATTTGAAATATTGGTTAAGTCTTGATATATAGCATAATCCGTAATTGAATGAATGTATGCGCTTTTTGAAAACATATATCGATATTCTGTAAGAATTGCAGAATAAAAGTTTGCTTGAAGACTATTTTCTGAAAATCCTCTAATTGAGTTCATTCCGCCAAATCGAAATAATTCGTTCGAAATGTAATTTTTACTGTCTAAGTAAAAATTTTGAGAATTTATGTTAATGTAATTTTTGCTATTTAGTTCAAAATTATATGTTGCATTTAAATTTAGATAGAATTGTTTGCTTGGATCTGCGGTCTCAGGATCATTATTTGTTTCTCGTTTTCCAAAACCTAAGATTGTGCTTAAAAATGCTTTTCCAGGCATTAAACTATTATTTGGATCAATTCTTTTGTATTCATATGTGGATGTTAGATAGGAATTGTTGAAATCGCTAATTGTAGAATTGTTGGTGTTTTGAATATCGCTCGATTCGGTTGACTGATAACCAAGATAGATTTTAGAATTGTAGTTTAAATAATAGCCGAGATTAATATCTGTTTTTGTGTTCTGAAAAGTACTGTCTTGTTTAAAAATGTTTAATTGTGCCTTTATTCCAAGTGGTGATTGAAATAGGTATGGAATCTCAAGCTTTGTGTTGAAAGTTTTTTGTTGATTTCCGTCGCTTTTCCAGTATAAGGAAAATTTTTCGCCAGCTCGAAGTATGTTGGTTAATGAAATATCTAGGTAGCCATTTAATATTAGCTTTTTGTTTTCGTCATTAGAAAAGCCAATGTAACCATCAAAATTGTTTGCTTTTCTTTTGTCAAGATAGGTGTAGACTTTGGTTGAGTCTGGTGTAAATAAAATTTCTGGATATTTAGGTTGAGAAACAAACTCAAAGCTATTGATGTCATCATGAAGTTTTTTGACAGTTTCTTGATTGAAAGTTTTGTTTAAGTATTTTTTGTTTAATTGTTTTACTGCTCCTTTCGGGAAATAATCTTTTAAAACAGGATTTGTATAATTTACAATAATGGAATTTAGGGTTCGTTTTTTTTCGGAATTAAAATTTAAGTCAGCGTAAATTATCGAATTCTTTTTTTTGATATTTTGTAGTTTGATTTTAGAAAATGCAAAACCAGCTTTTTCATTGTCTGATATTTCTTGATTTAAGAAATTTTCAAGTTCTGAATAAGGTATAATTATGCTGTCGTTTTCTGTTTTTTTTGACTGATAAGAAAAACTATTTATACCTATATATATATGTACTTCTTTTATTCTGTTTTTTAGATCTAGTAAAACGTTATATGTTGTATCGTTTGCTCTTTTGTTTTCCAGTACTTTAGAGTCAATATAGCCTTGTTTTGCAAGTCTGTTTATTACTGTCGAAATTTCGATGTTTATTGATTTAAGATTTGGATGTTTCTTTGTGTAAGAAATCGAATCAATGGTTTGATTCTGTTTTTTATTGATTCCGTTTATATTAAGGTAGAAAGATTGTGCAAAACAATTAGCTGATAAGAGAAAAATGAGTATGTAATGAAATTGTTTCAAAAGCAATTGTTTTGTTAGTTAAATGTAAAGCAAATATCTAATGTTTCTTTGTTAAATCATAGATATAAATAATGTTGTTGAAAATTAATGATTTAACGTTTGTATACTGAAAAATATTTTATACATTTGCAACCCCGTAAAAAGCGGGAATTTAATAAACATAATAATTTTTAGTATTAATTATGCCAACAATTCAACAATTAGTAAGAACAGGAAGAACTCAGATCACTAAGAAGAGTAAATCGGTTGCTTTAGATTCTTGTCCTCAAAGAAGAGGGGTTTGTACGCGTGTTTACACTACTACACCAAAAAAACCAAACTCTGCAATGCGTAAAGTTGCGCGTGTACGTTTGACAAATGGTAATGAGGTGAATGCTTACATCCCAGGAGAAGGACATAATCTACAAGAGCACTCGATAGTATTAGTGCGAGGTGGAAGGGTAAAAGATTTGCCAGGTGTTAGATATCATATCGTTCGTGGAGCGCTTGACACGTCAGGAGTTGCAGGAAGAACGCAAAGAAGATCTAAGTACGGTGCTAAACGCCCAAAAGAAGCAAAAAAGTAATTTAAAAACTTTTAAGAAAAAGACATGAGAAAAAGAGCGGCAAAGAAAAGACCACTTTTACCGGATCCAAGGTTTAACGACCAATTAGTAACACGTTTTGTGAATAACTTAATGTGGGATGGTAAGAAATCTACAGCTTTTAAAGTATTTTATGATGCAATTGATATCATTGAAACTAAAAAGCAAAATGATGAGAAAACTTCATTAGAGATCTGGAAAGATGCTTTAACTAACGTTATGCCTCACGTAGAAGTACGTAGCCGTAGAGTTGGTGGAGCGACATTCCAAATCCCAATGCAAATTCGTCCAGACAGAAAAATTTCTATGGCAATGAAGTGGTTAATACTTTATTCTAGAAGAAGAAATGAAAAATCTATGGCACAACGTTTAGCTTCTGAGTGTTTAGCTGCTGCTAAAGAAGAAGGTGCTGCGGTTAAGAAAAGAATGGATACTCACAAAATGGCAGAAGCTAATAAAGCATTCTCTCACTTTAGATTTTAATTCGTAAAGAAATGGCTAGAGATTTAAAATATACAAGAAATATCGGAATCGCTGCTCACATTGATGCTGGTAAAACAACAACAACTGAGCGTATTCTTTTTTATACTGGAAAGTCACACAAAATTGGTGAGGTGCACGATGGTGCTGCAACAATGGACTGGATGGCTCAAGAGCAAGAAAGAGGTATTACAATTACTTCAGCTGCTACAACTTGTACTTGGAACTTTCCAACTGTACAAGGTAAAGTTATTCCAGAATCATTACCGTACCACTTTAATATTATTGATACTCCTGGACACGTTGACTTTACTGTAGAGGTAAATCGTTCTTTACGTGTACTTGATGGTTTAGTTTTCTTATTTAGTGCTGTTGATGGTGTTGAGCCTCAATCAGAAACTAACTGGAGACTTGCTGATCAATATAGAGTTCCTCGTATGGGATTCGTAAATAAAATGGACCGTCAAGGTGCTAATTTTTTGGCTGTATGCGGACAGGTTAAAGATATGTTGAAATCGAATGCGGTTGCAATTACTTTGCCTATTGGTGATGAAGCAGATTTTAAAGGTATTGTTGACTTAGTGAAAAATCAAGCTATTGTATGGCATGATGAAACTCAAGGAGCTACTTTTGATATCGTTGATATCCCAGCTGATATGGTTGATGATGTAAAACACTACCGTTCTATCCTTATCGAAGAGATCGCAACTTATGACGAGAATCTTTTAGATAAATACATGGAAGATGAAAACTCTATTACAGAGGAAGAAATCAACAATGCTTTAAGAGCTGCAACTATCGATATGGCAATCATTCCTATGCTTGCTGGTTCTTCTTTCAAAAACAAAGGAGTTCAATTTATGTTAGATGCTGTTTGTAAGTATTTGCCATCTCCATTGGATAAAGAAGGTATTGAAGGAATCCACCCTGACGATGCTGAATTATTAGAAGAAGATCAAACTAAAATCTTACGTCGCCCAGATGTAAAAGAGCCGTTCGCTGCTTTAGCATTTAAAATTGCTACTGATCCATTCGTAGGTCGTTTAGCTTTCTTCCGTGCTTACTCTGGACGTTTAGATGCTGGTTCTTATGTTTTAAATACTCGTTCTGGTAACAAAGAGAGAATTTCTCGTATTTACCAAATGCACGCTAACAAACAAAATCCAATCGAATTTATTGAGGCTGGAGATATTGGGGCTGCTGTAGGATTTAAAGATATCAAAACTGGAGATACTTTGTGTGATGAAAAGAGTCCAATTATCTTGGAATCTATGAAATTCCCAGAGCCAGTAATTGGTATTGCTATTGAGCCTAAAACTAAAGCTGACGTTGATAAAATGGGTATGGCTTTGGCTAAATTGGCTGAAGAGGATCCAACGTTTACTGTAAGAACTGATGAGGCTTCAGGTCAAACTATTATTTCTGGTATGGGTGAGCTTCACTTAGATATCTTAGTTGATCGTATGAAACGTGAGTTTAAAGTAGAGGTTAACCAAGGTGAGCCACAAGTAGAATACAAAGAGGCGTTTACTAAATCTGCTCAACATAGAGAAACTTATAAAAAACAATCTGGAGGTCGTGGTAAATTCGGTGATATCGTATTTAGAATCGAGCCTGCTGATGAAGTTGATGGTAAAGTTCCAGTTGGA
This sequence comes from Flavobacterium sp. UBA4854, assembly GCF_002399805.1. Lineage (NCBI taxonomy): Bacteria > Pseudomonadati > Bacteroidota > Flavobacteriia > Flavobacteriales > Flavobacteriaceae > Flavobacterium > Flavobacterium sp. UBA4854. The sequence goes on along the minus strand of NZ_DHEI01000084.1, from coordinate 54,882 downwards.
TTACAGTTCGTAAATGAGGTAAAAGGTGGTAACGTTCCTAAAGAATATATCCCTGCTGTTGAAAAAGGTTTCCGTGAGGCTATGAAAACAGGTCCATTAGCTGGATATGCTGTTGATAGTTTAAAAGTAACTTTATTAGACGGATCTTTCCACCCTGTGGATTCTGATGCTCTTTCTTTTGAATTAGCTGCTAGAATGGGTTATAAAGAGTCTGGACGTGCTGCTGGAGCTGTTATTCTTGAGCCAATCATGAAAATCGAAGTTATTACTCCTGAAGAAAACATGGGTGATATCGTAGGTGACTTGAACCGTCGTAGAGGTCAAGTTAATGACATGGGTGATAGAAATGGTGCTAAGACTATCAAAGCTGATGTGCCTTTATCAGAAATGTTTGGTTATGTAACTACATTAAGAACATTATCTTCTGGTAGAGCTACTTCAACAATGGAGTTCTCTCACTATGCAGAAACACCTTCTAATATTTCAGAAGAGGTAATCAAAAAAGCAAAAGGTAACGCTTAATTTTAAGAAAATGAGTCAAAAAATCAGAATAAAACTAAAATCTTACGATCACATGTTGGTAGATAAATCTGCTGAAAAGATCGTAAAAACAGTAAAAACTACTGGAGCGGTTGTAACAGGTCCAATTCCGTTGCCAACTCACAAAAAACTTTTCACTGTATTACGTTCTCCGCACGTTAACAAAAAAGCGAGAGAGCAATTTGAAGTAATGTCATACAAGAGATTGATTGATATTTATTCATCTTCATCTAAAACAATTGATGCTTTAATGAAACTTGAATTGCCAAGTGGTGTTGAAGTAGAGATAAAAGTATAATTTTTTTTATATTTTTTTATATAAAAAGCGAGTCAGAAATGTCTCGCTTTTTTTTGTTTTTAAAAATGTATTTAGTTGGTTGGTTTTGTGGGGTTTTAGTTTTGAATTTTTCTAATGAATTTCTTTAAAAGCCTTTGTTTTAAAGTGATGCGGTTTTTTTTGTTATGATTTTGTTGGTTAATTGTTAAGTGTAATTTGTTTGTGCGTGGGAAAAACTAGGTTGAAATTTTGAATAATCTAAGTTGTTTTTAGTGTTGCTTTTGAGCTTGGATTTTGATTATGAGCGATTTAATTTTTGTAACTGTTTGGTATATTCAATTTTAATGTCTACTTTTGCACTCCCTGTTTGGAAATTTCTGTTATTTTCAAATTGAAGGGAATTTTAGTAATTAATAATTAATATTTATGTCTGGGTTAATTGGTAAGAAAATCGGCATGACTAGTATTTTTGACGAAAACGGGAAAAACATTCCTTGTACAGTAATCGAAGCTGGTCCATGCGTTGTTACCCAAGTCAGAACCAACGAGGTTGACGGGTATGAAGCGTTGCAACTTGGTTTCGATGACAAAAACGAGAAACATTCTACTAAAGCTGCTTTAGGGCACTTTAAAAAAGCTGGAACTGTTGCTAAGAAAAAAGTCGTTGAATTCCAAGATTTTGCAACTGAACAAAAATTAGGAGATCTTATTGATGTTACTATTTTTGAAGAAGGAGAATTTGTAGATGTACAAGGTGTGTCTAAAGGTAAAGGTTTCCAAGGTGTTGTTAAGCGTCACGGTTTTGGTGGTGTTGGACAAGCTACTCATGGTCAACACAACCGTTTAAGAGCGCCGGGTTCTGTAGGAGCTTCTTCTTATCCATCTAGAGTATTCAAAGGAATGCGTATGGCTGGAAGAATGGGAGGAGAAAATGTAAAAGTTCAAAACCTTAGAGTTTTAAAAGTAGTTGCTGAAAAGAATCTACTTGTTGTTAAAGGATGTATTCCTGGGCACAAAAACTCTTATGTAATCATTCAGAAGTAATGGAAGTAAAAGTATTAGATTTCAACGGAAAAGATACTGGAAGAAAAGTTCAACTTTCTGATTCAGTATTCGCAATTGAGCCAAACAATCACGCTGTATATCTTGATGTTAAGCAATATCTTGCTAATCAAAGACAAGGTACTCATAAAGCTAAAGAAAGAGCTGAAGTAACTGGAAGTACGCGTAAGATTAAAAAACAAAAAGGAACTGGTACTGCTCGTGCAGGAAGTGTTAAGAATCCATTGTTTAAAGGTGGTGGAACAGTTTTCGGACCAAGACCAAGAAGTTATTCATTCAAATTGAATAAAGGATTGAAGAGATTGGCTAGAAAATCAGCTTTCTCAATCAAAGCAAAAGAGTCAAATATTGTAGTTTTAGAAGACTTTAATTTTGAAACGCCAAACACTAAAAATTTCATTAACGTTTTGAAAGCTTTAGGGTTAGAGAGTAAAAAATCTCTATTTGTGTTGGGTGAGTCAAATAAAAACGTATATTTGTCGTCACGTAATTTAAAGGCTTCAAGTGTCGTAACTAGTTCAGAATTAAGCACTTACGCAATATTAAATGCTAATAATTTAGTGCTTTTAGAGGGTTCTTTAGAGTTAATTGAAGAAAATTTAAGTAAATAATAGGAACATGAGCATCATTATTAAGCCTATAGTAACGGAAAAAGTAACCAAAGAAAGTGAAGTTCTAAACCGCTTCGGATTCGTTGTTAACAAAAAAGCAAACAAAGTTGAGATTAAGAAAGCTGTTGAGGCTGCTTATGGAGTAACTATCGTTTCTGTTAACACAATGAATGTGAGACCAGATAGATCTACTAAATACACTAAAAGTGGTTTAATCAGTGGAAAGACAAATGCTTATAAAAAAGCAATTGTACAAGTACAAGAAGGAGAAACAATTGATTTTTACAACAATATCTAAGATAGAAAAATGTCAGTAAGAAAATTAAAACCTATTACCCCAGGTCAGCGATTTAGAGTTGTGAATGGTTATGACGCCATTACAACTGATAAGCCGGAACGCTCTTTGATAGCGCCGATAAAAAACTCTGGAGGTAGAAATAGTCAAGGAAAGATGACCATGCGTTATACGGGTGGTGGTCACAAGCAGAGATATCGTATCATCGATTTCAAAAGAACTAAAGATGGAATTCCAGCTACAGTGAAATCAATCGAATACGATCCAAATCGTACTGCGTTTATCGCTTTGTTAGCTTATGCTGATGGAGAGAAAACTTATATTATCGCTCAAAATGGATTGAAAGTTGGTCAGAAATTAGTTTCTGGACCAGAATCTCAACCAGAGATTGGTAATACATTACCTTTAAGCAGAATTCCTCTTGGAACTGTTATATCTTGTATTGAGTTACGTCCAGGACAAGGAGCTGTTATTGCTCGTTCAGCAGGAACTTTTGCTCAGTTAATGGCAAGAGACGGGAAATATGCAACAATTAAAATGCCATCTGGTGAGACAAGATTAATCTTGTTAACATGTTCGGCTACAATTGGAGCTGTTTCTAATTCTGACCACCAATTAGTTGTATCTGGAAAAGCAGGTAGAACAAGATGGTTAGGAAGAAGACCTAGAACTAGACCAGTAGCGATGAACCCAGTTGATCACCCTATGGGAGGTGGTGAAGGACGTTCTTCTGGAGGGCACCCACGTTCAAGAAACGGATTGCCAGCTAAAGGTTACAGAACTCGTTCTAAGAAAAACCCGAGTAACAAGTATATCGTAGAACGTAGAAAGAAATAATAAGATATGGCACGTTCATTAAAAAAAGGACCTTTCGTTCATTATAAATTAGACAAGAAAGTTCAAGAAAACGTAGAAAGTGGTAAAAATGCAGTTGTTAAGACTTGGTCTAGAGCTTCAATGATTACTCCAGATTTCGTTGGACAAACTATCGCAGTTCATAACGGTCGTCAATTTGTACCAGTTTACGTAACAGAAAACATGGTAGGTCACAAATTAGGAGAGTTTTCACCAACTAGATCTTTTAGAGGTCATGCTGGAGCAAAAAATAAAGGTAAAAAATAAGAAGCAATGGGAGTTCGTAAAAGAGAAACAGCAGATGCGAGAAAAGAGGCTAATAAGTCTATCGCTTTCGCAAAATTGAATAACTGCCCTACTTCACCTAGAAAAATGCGCTTAGTAGCGGACTTGGTAAGAGGTCAGAAGGTAGAAAGAGCACTTAACATTTTAAGATTCAGTTCTAAAGAAGCTTCAAGAAAATTAGAAAAACTATTATTATCTGCAATCAATAACTGGGAGCAAAAAAATAGTGAAGGTAATTTAGAAGAAGCTGGATTATTTGTTAAAGAGATCAGAGTAGATGGTGGAATGATGTTAAAAAGACTTCGTCCAGCTCCACAAGGTCGTGCACACAGAATCAGAAAACGTTCTAATCACGTAACAATCGTGCTTGGAGCTATCAATAACACACAAAGCAATTCTTAAGCAGCATGGGACAAAAGACAAATCCAATTGGAAATAGACTTGGTATCATCAGAGGATGGGACTCAAACTGGTATGGTGGAAATGATTACGGTGATAAATTAGCCGAAGATCACAAAATCAGAAAGTATATCCATGCTCGTTTATCAAAAGCTAGTGTATCAAAAGTAATCATCGAGAGAACTTTAAAACTTGTAACCGTTACTATCACTACTGCTAGACCTGGTATTATTATCGGAAAAGGTGGACAAGAGGTAGACAAGTTAAAAGAAGAACTTAAGAAAGTTACTGATAAAGAGGTTCAAATCAACATCTTTGAAATCAAAAGACCTGAGTTAGATGCTTATCTTGTGGCGACAAGTATCGCTCGTCAAATCGAAAGCCGTATTTCTTACAGACGTGCAATCAAAATGGCTATTGCTGCTTCTATGCGTATGAACGCTGAAGGTATCAAAGTTTTGATTTCTGGTCGTTTGAATGGTGCTGAGATGGCGCGTTCGGAAGGTTTCAAAGAAGGTAGAATTCCTCTATCAACTTTCAGAGCTGACATTGATTATGCTCTTGCTGAAGCTCATACTACTTACGGTAGAATGGGAATTAAAGTATGGATCATGAAAGGTGAAGTTTACGGTAAGAGAGAACTTTCTCCACTTGCTGGAATGGATAAAAAACAATCTGGTACAGGTGGTGGAAAAGGTGGAGATGCTCCTAGAGGCAAATCTAACTTTAACAAAGGTGGAAAACCAGACGCTCGTAAAAGAAAGTAAATTTTTAAACTAAAGAAAAATGTTACAGCCTAAAAGAACAAAATACCGTAAGGTACAAAAAGGTAGAATGAAAGGTAACTCTCAAAGAGGGCATGAGCTTTCAAATGGAATGTTTGGTATTAAATCTGTACATGAAGATGGAATGTTCTTAACTTCTCGTCAAATCGAAGCTGCACGTATCGCTGCAACTCGTTATATGAAAAGAGAGGGACAATTATGGATTAAAATTTTCCCAGACAAACCTATTACTAAGAAACCTCTTGAAGTACGTATGGGTAAAGGTAAAGGAGCAGTTGAGTATTGGGCTGCTGTTGTTAAACCAGGAAGAATTATGTTTGAAGTTGGAGGAGTTCCTTTGTCAGTTGCAAAAGAGGCGTTACGTCTTGCAGCTCAAAAGCTTCCAGTAAAAACTAAGTTCGTCGTTGCTAGAGATTTCGAAGCATAATTTATATTTATTATGAAACAATCAGAAATAAAAGATCTTTCTGCAGCGGAGTTGCAAGAAAAGCTTAGTCAAACTAAGAAAGTATATGCTGACCTAAAAATGGCTCATGCTATCTCTCCAATTGCTAACCCACTTCAAATTAGAAGCGTTAGAAGAACAGTTGCAAGATTAGCTACAGAGTTAACTAAAAGAGAGTTACAATAATTGTATTCTGCTGAAAGATGGAAGAAAAAAGAAATTTAAGAAAAGAAAGAATAGGTGTTGTTACTTCAAATAAGATGGATAAATCTATCGTTATTTCTGAAGTAAGAAAAGTAAAACACCCATTATACGGTAAGTTCGTGTTGAAAACAAAAAAATATGTTGCACACGACGAAAAAAACGACTGTAACATTGGTGATACTGTAAGAATTAGCGAAACGCGTCCTTTAAGTAAAACAAAATGTTGGAGATTAGTTGAAATCTTAGAAAGAGCTAAATAATTATGGTACAACAAGAATCAAGACTAAAAGTAGCAGATAACACGGGAGCTAAAGAAGTTTTAACTATTCGTGTTTTAGGAGGTACTAAAAGAAGATATGCCTCTGTTGGTGACAAAATTGTAGTTTCTATCAAAGATGCAACTCCAAACGGAAACGTGAAGAAAGGAGCTGTTTCAACTGCAGTTGTTGTACGTACTAAAAAAGAAGTGAGAAGAGCCGATGGTTCTTATATCCGTTTCGATGACAATGCATGTGTTCTTTTGAATGCTGCAGGGGAAATGAGAGGAACTCGTGTTTTTGGTCCGGTAGCAAGAGAACTTCGTGAAAAACAATTCATGAAAATTGTATCATTAGCACCAGAAGTGCTTTAATTCGTTTTAAGATGATAAAGCTAAAAATAAAATCAGGAGATATCGTAAGAGTTATTGCTGGAGACCATAAAGGTGCTGAAGGTAAAGTTTTACGTGTTTACCGTGAAAAAAACAAAGCGATAGTTGAAGGTGTGAACTTGGTTTCAAAACACACTAAACCAAGTGCTAAAAACCCTCAAGGTGGTATCGTTAAGAAAGAGGCTTCTATTCAAATTTCTAACATTGCTTTAATTGATCCTAAAACTAAGGAAACAACTAGAGTAGGTATTAGAGTAGAAGGAGATAAGAAAGTAAGATTTTCAAAAAAATCTAATCAAGTACTATAGTAATGGCATATACACCTAGACTAAAAGAAGAATATAAGAGTAGAGTAATCTCTGCTCTTAAAGAAGAGTTCGGATATACAAACGTAATGCAAGTTCCTAAACTTGAAAAAATCGTTTTGAGCCGTGGAGTTGGTGCAGCTGTATCTGATAAAAAACTTATTGACTATGCGGTTGATGAGTTAACAAAGATCACTGGACAAAAAGCAGTTTCTACAATCTCTAAGAAAGACGTTGCGTCTTTCAAATTGAGAAAAGGAATGCCTATTGGAGCAAAAGTTACTTTACGCGGAGAAAGAATGTATGAGTTTTTAGATAGACTTATTACTTCAGCTTTGCCACGTGTTAGAGATTTCAGCGGTATTAAAGCTACTGGTTTCGACGGAAGAGGTAACTACAATCTTGGAGTTTTAGAGCAAATCATTTTCCCAGAAATTGATATTGATAAAGTAAACAAAATTTCAGGAATGGATATTACTTTTGTTACTACTGCAAAAACTGATAAGGAAGCAAAGTCATTATTGGCTGAATTAGGATTACCTTTTAAAAAGAATTAAGACATGGCTAAAGAATCAATGAAAGCCCGCGAGGTGAAAAGAGAGAAAACGGTAGCTAAGTATGCTGAGAAGAGAAAAGCTTTATTAGAAGCTGGAGACTACGAAGGATTACAAAGATTACCTAAAAATGCTTCACCAGTTCGTTTACACAACCGTTGTAAATTAACAGGTAGACCTAGAGGTTATATCCGTCAATTCGGTATTTCACGTGTAACTTTCCGTGAAATGGCTAACAATGGGTTAATTCCAGGAGTTAAAAAGGCTTCTTGGTAATCTCGCAATAAGTTATTACTTTTGCAAACCAAAAAATAATTTTTAATTGATTAAAGGTTCGGGAAACGAGTGTTTCCCGAAAACCATAATCGCAATCAAATACATATGTATACAGATCCTATTGCAGATTATTTGACTAGAGTTCGTAACGCTGTGGCTGCAAACCACAAAGTTGTTGAAATTCCAGCTTCTAATCTAAAAAAAGAGATAACTAAGATCTTATTTGATCAAGGTTACATCTTAAGTTACAAATTTGAGCAGAACACAGTACAAGGTTCTATCAAAATTGCTTTGAAGTATGATAAAGATACTAAAGAGCCTGTAATCAAAGATATCCAAAGAATTAGTAAACCTGGTTTACGTAAGTACGCAGGTGCTGCCAAATTACCAAGAATCCTTAACGGATTAGGAATTGCTATTGTTTCTACATCAAAAGGTTTAATGACTGGAAAACAAGCTAAGCAATTAAATGTAGGTGGTGAAGTAATTTGTTACGTATACTAATTTTAAACACTAGATAAGATGTCAAGAATAGGTAAAAGCCCAATTGTAATCCCTGCTGGTGTAACTGTTGAAGTTAAAGACGGTATTATTACAGTAAAAGGAAAAAAAGGTCAACTAGTTCAGGAGTTTTCGGACGTAGCTGTAAAAGTTGAAGGCGATCAAGTTTTAGTTGAAAGATCGTCTGATCATAAAGACCATAGAGCAAAACACGGATTATTTAGATCTTTGATCAATAATATGATCGTTGGTGTTTCTGAAGGTTTCACAAAAGAACTAGAATTAGTTGGAGTTGGTTATAGAGCTTCAAACCAAGGTCAAAAATTAGATTTAGCTCTTGGATATTCTCACAATATTGTTTTAGAAATTGCTCCTGAAGTAAGTTTAGAAACAATATCTGAAAAAGGTAAGAACCCTATCGTAAAATTAACATCATTTGATAAACAACTTTTAGGTCAAGTTGCTGCGAAAATCAGAGGATTCCGTAAGCCAGAGCCATACAAAGGAAAAGGTGTTAAATTTGTGGGTGAAGTATTAAGAAGAAAAGCAGGTAAATCAGCTTAAAATATAAGATTATGTCATTAACAAAATCTGAAAGAAGACAGAGAATTAAATTCAGAATTAGAAAATCGGTTAGTGGTTCTGCTGCAAGACCAAGACTTTCTGTATTTAGAAGTAATAAAGAAATTTACGCTCAAATCATTGATGATGTAAATGGAGTTACTATCTTAGCTGCATCTTCTAGAGAAAAAGAAATAGGAAAAGGTACTAACGTTGAAGTAGCTGCTGCTGTTGGAAAACTAGTTGCGGAGAAAGCGTTAAAAGCTGGGATTGATACTATCACTTTCGATAGAGGTGGGTATTTGTATCACGGTCGTATTAAATCATTAGCAGAAGGCGCAAGAGCCGCTGGACTTAAATTCTAATATATTATGTCTAAATACAAAAATGTAGAATTGGTAAAACCTAGTGGTCTTGAATTAAAAGATCGTCTAGTTAGTGTTAATCGTGTTACTAAAGTTACAAAAGGAGGTAGAGCTTTTGGTTTTTCTGCTATTGTAGTTGTAGGTGATGAAAATGGAGTAGTTGGTCACGGATTAGGAAAATCTAAAGACGTTTCTGAAGCAATTGCGAAAGCAGTAGAAGATGCTAAGAAAAACTTAGTTAGAATTCCTTTGAATGGACAATCTGTTCCTCACGAACAAAAAGGTAAATTTGGTGGTGCACGTGTATTCTTAATTCCAGCATCTCATGGTACTGGGGTTATTGCTGGTGGAGCTGTTCGTTCGGTTCTTGAGTCAGTAGGTATTCACGATGTATTGTCTAAATCTCAAGGATCGTCAAATCCACATAACGTAGTAAAAGCAACTTTTGATGCTTTATTGCAAATGAGAAGCGCTCATACTGTTGCAAAACAAAGAGGTGTTTCTTTAGAGAAAGTTTTTAAAGGTTAATTAGGAAATTATGGCTAAATTATTAGTAAAACAAGTAAGAAGCAAAATCAACTGCCCTCTTTCTCAAAAGAGAGGTTTGGAAGCTTTAGGTCTACGTAAAATTGGACAAGTTGTGGAGCATGAGTCAAATCCTGCTATCCTTGGGATGATAAACAAAGTTAAACACTTAGTTTCTGTTGAAGAAGCTAAATAACAAATACTGTTATGAATTTAAGTAACTTACAACCTGCTGAGGGATCTACACACAATCAAAATAAAAGATTAGGTAGAGGAGAAGGTTCTGGAAAAGGTGGTACCGCTGCACGTGGACACAAAGGAGCAAAATCTCGTTCTGGTTATTCTAAAAAGATTGGTTTTGAAGGAGGGCAGATGCCACTTCAAAGACGTGTACCTAAGTTTGGTTTCAAAAACATCAATCGTAAAGAATACGAAGGTGTTAATTTAGATACTCTTCAATTATTAGTTGATAACGGTGCAATTACTGATTCTGTTTCTATGACAGAATTCGTAGCAAATCGTCTAGCTACTAAAAATGAAATCGTTAAGATTTTAGGTAGAGGAGAATTGAAAGCAAAATTAAAAGTAACTGCCCACAAATTTACTGCTACTGCAAAAGCTGCTATTGAAGCTGCTGGTGGAGAAGCTGTAACTATATAACTTATCTATTAAGATGAAGAAATTTATTGAATCAATAAGTAATGTTTGGAAAATCGAAGAACTAAAGAATAGAATCTTAATTACTTTAGGATTACTTTTAGTATATCGTTTTGGAGCACACGTTACGCTTCCTGGAATTGACGCAACGCAATTGACTGGTTTAGCGGGACAAACTAAAAATGGTCTAGGATCTATTCTAGACATGTTCACCGGGGGTGCTTTCTCTAAGGCTTCAGTATTTGCCTTAGGTATCATGCCTTATATTTCTGCGTCTATTGTTGTTCAGTTAATGGGAATTGCGATTCCATATTTACAAAAACTTCAAAATGATGGGGAAAGTGGTAGAAAAAAGATTAATCAAATCACTCGTTGGTTGACAATCGCTATCACATTGGTTCAAGGTCCAACTTATATCTATAATTTATACAGAACATTGCCTAGTAATGCATTTTTGCTAGGCTTTAATTCACCTGAATTTTTGTTCTCGTCAGTTATCATTTTAGTTACAGGTACAATTTTTGCTATGTGGCTTGGTGAGAAAATTACAGATAAAGGTATTGGAAATGGTATTTCATTGTTAATTATGGTTGGTATTTTAGCACGTTTACCGCAAGCTTTTATTCAAGAGTTTACAACACGTGTAACCAATAACAATGGAGGTCCAATGTTATTAGTTATTGAAATTATTGTGTGGCTATTAGTTATCATTTCTTGTGTATTGCTTACAATGGCAGTACGTAAAATTCCAGTGCAATACGCTCGTCGTACAACAACTGGAGATTACGAACAAGATTTGGCAGGAGGTAATAGACAATGGATTCCTCTAAAGCTTAATGCTTCTGGAGTAATGCCAATTATTTTTGCGCAAGCAATTATGTTTATCCCTGCAGCAGTGGCTGGATTGTCTAAATCAGATACATCACAATCTATTGTTGGTGCATTTAGTAATATGTTTGGTTTCTGGTATAATTTTGTTTTTGCAACTTTAATTATTGTATTTACATTCTTTTATACTGCAATCACCGTTCCTACTAACAAAATGGCTGATGATTTAAAAAGAAGCGGTGGTTTTATTCCAGGTGTACGTCCAGGAGCAGAAACTTCTGATTTCCTTGATAAAGTGATGTCTTTAATAACTTTCCCAGGATCTTTATTCCTTGCTTTGATTGCTGTGTTCCCAGCTATTGTTGTAAGTATTATGGATGTACAACAATCTTGGGCAATGTTTTTTGGAGGTACCTCATTAATAATTATGGTTGGTGTTGCAATAGATACTATTCAACAGATTAATTCATACTTGTTAAATAAACATTATGATGGTTTAATGAAGACTGGTAAAAATAGAAAAGCGGTAGCTTAATATATTTATGGCAAAACAATCAGCAATAGAACAAGACGGATCAATCATTGAAGCATTGTCAAATGCGATGTTCCGTGTAGAGTTAGAAAATGGACATATTGTAATTGCTCATATTTCTGGAAAAATGCGAATGCATTACATCAAATTATTACCTGGTGATAAAGTGAAACTAGAAATGAGTCCTTATGATTTGTCAAAAGCAAGAATTACTTATCGATATTAAAGGATATTCACTATGAAAGTTAGAGCATCAGTAAAAAAGAGAAGTGCCGAGTGCATTATCGTGCGTAGAAAAGGGAGACTGTACGTAATAAACAAAAAGAATCCTAGATTTAAACAAAGACAAGGATAATTATGGCAAGAATAGCAGGGGTAGATATCCCAAAAAACAAAAGAGGTGTTATCGCACTTACCTATATTTTCGGATTAGGAAAAAGTAGAGCTATTGAGATTTTAGAAAAAGCTCAAGTTAGCCAAGATAAAAAAGTTCAAGATTGGAATGATGATGAGATCGGAGCAATTCGTGAAGCTGTATCATTTTACAAAATTGAAGGAGAATTACGTTCTGAAATTTCTTTAAACATTAAACGTTTAATGGATATTGGATGTTACAGAGGTATTCGTCATAGATCTGGTCTTCCATTAAGAGGACAAAGAACTAAAAACAACTCAAGAACAAGAAAAGGTAAAAGAAAAACTGTTGCTAACAAGAAAAAAGCAACTAAATAATAAGTAATATGGCTAAAGCAACTGCAAAAAAACGTAAAGTTATCGTTGAATCAACGGGTGAGGCTCATATTTCTGCCACTTTTAATAACATTATTATTTCTTTGACTAATAAGAAAGGTGAAGTTATCTCTTGGTCTTCAGCTGGTAAAATGGGTTTCAGAGGTTCTAAAAAGAACACTCCTTATGCAGCTCAAATGGCAGCGGAAGATTGCGCTAAAGTAGCACTTGAGGCAGGACTTAAAAAAGTGAAAGTTTATGTAAAAGGACCAGGTAACGGACGTGAGTCTGCTATCCGTTCTATTCATAACGGTGGAATTGAAGTTACTGAAATTATTGATGTTACTCCAATGCCACACAACGGATGTCGTCCTCCAAAAAGACGTAGAGTTTAATTTTTTATTTTTATAGTATAACCAAGGTAGAACATAGATTATCGAAGGATTAGACCTGAATTCATAATTTCTACCTTAAATTTTTTTTAAAATGGCAAGATATACTGGTCCTAAAACCAAAATCGCTCGTAAATTTGGCGAGGCAATCTTCGGAGATGATAAATCTTTCGAAAAAAGAAATTACCCACCTGGACAACACGGGATGGCTAAAAAAAGAGGAAAAAAATCTGAGTACGCTGTTCAATTAATGGAAAAGCAAAAAGCTAAATATTCTTACGGAATTTTAGAAAAACAATTCAGAAATTTATTCGAAAAAGCATCAGCAACTAAAGGTGTTACTGGTGAAGTTTTATTGCAATTATGCGAAGCAAGATTAGATAATGTTGTTTTTAGAATGGGAATTGCTCCATCTAGAAGAGGTGCGCGTCAAATCGTTTCTCACAGACACATTACTGTAAATGGAGAGGTTGTTAATATTCCTTCTTACCACCTTAAGCCTGGTGATAAAGTTGCAGTTCGTGAAAAATCTAAATCTTTAGAAGCTATCGAACGTTCTTTATCAAATTCAAGTCATGTTTATGAATGGATTACTTGGAACAATGATCTTAAAGAAGGAACTTTCGTTTCTGTTCCTGCAAGACTTCAAATTCCAGAAAACATTAAAGAACAATTAATCGTAGAGTTGTACAACAAATAATAATTGACTTAGTCGAAATTTATGGCAATATTTAATTTTCAAAAGCCCGATAAAGTTATCATGATCGATTCAACCGATTTTGAAGGTAAATTTGAGTTTAGACCTTTAGAACCTGGTTACGGATTGACAGTTGGTAATGCACTTAGAAGAGTTTTGCTTTCAGCGTTAGAAGGTTATGCAATTACATCTGTTCGTATCGAAGGTGTAGATCATGAGTTTTCTACTATTTCAGGTGTTGTAGAGGATGTTACCGAAATTATCCTTAATCTAAAACAAGTACGTTTCAAACGTCAGATCGAAGATATAGATAATGAATCAGTTACTATTTCTGTTTCTGGTAAAGATCAACTAACAGCAGGTGATTTTCAAAAATTTATCTCAGGTTTTCAAGTTTTGAATCCAGACCTTGTTATCTGTAATTTAGATTCTAAAATCAAATTGAACTTCGATTTAACAATCGAAAAAGGTAGAGGATACGTTCCTGCTGAAGAGAACAAAAAACAGAATGCTGCAATTGGAACAATTTTTACAGATTCTATTTTTACTCCGGTAAAAAATGTAAAATATGCAATCGAAAATTTCCGTGTAGAGCAAAAAACAGATTACGAGAAATTAGTTTTTGAAATCAAAACTGATGGATCTATTAATCCTAAAGATGCTCTTACTGAAGCTGCTAAAGTTTTAATTCACCATTTCATGTTGTTTTCTGACGAAAGAATTACACTTGAGGCTGACGAAATTGCACAAACAGAATCGTATGATGAAGAGTCATTGCATATGAGACAATTGCTTAAAACTAAGCTTGTTGATATGGATTTATCTGTGAGAGCATTAAATTGCTTGAAAGCGGCTGAAGTTGATACACTTGGTGATTTAGTATCGTTCAATAAAAATGACCTAATGAAATTCCGTAATTTCGGTAAAAAATCTTTAACTGAACTTGATGAACTTGTTGCAGTGAAGAATTTAACTTTCGGAATGGATTTAGCTAAATACAAATTAGATAAAGAATAATTTACTTCATATTTTGCTCTCCATAGTGGATTGTAGCAAGATGAAGATAAAAAAAACACGTCATGAGACACGGAAAAAAATTCAACCACTTAAGCAGACAGACTGGACATAGAAAAGCTATGTTGGCTAATATGGCTTGTTCTCTTATTGAGCACAAACGTATTAATACTACTGTTGCTAAAGCTAAAGCGCTAAAACAATTTGTTGAGCCTTTAATTACAAAATCAAAAGAGGATACGACTCACAATCGTCGTATTGTTTTTGCTTACTTACGTAACAAATACGCTGTAACTGATTTGTTCAGAGATGTCGCTGCTAAAGTAGGTGACCGTCCGGGAGGATACACTCGTATCATTAAAGTTGGAAATCGTTTGGGAGATAACGCTGATATGGCGATGATCGAACTTGTTGACTTCAATGAACTTTACAACGGAGGTAAAAAAGAAGTTAAAAAAGCTAAAAGCCGTCGTGGTGGTAAAGCTAAGAAAGCTGAAACTGCTGCTCCAGAAGCTCCTGCTGCTGAAACAGAAACGACTACTGAAGCTTCTGAATAATTATGAAAGTAATCATTCTATAAAAATCAAGGATAAACTAATTTTTAGTTTATCCTTTTTTTTTGATTTTTTTGAAACCACAGAAATGTAACTTATTTAAAATGATAGGTTTTATTTTTAAGAGTGAAAGTTTTAAAAAATCTTGGAAGGGCTATTTTAAAGAAGTAAATTTGCAAAATATCTAATTACACTTAAAACCTTTATATTGGTTTTATAACTTGATTAAAAAAACAATTCAAATTAAATAATGAAATACACAACACGACAAAGCGCCATTTTATTACTTAGTGATGGAACAATCTTTCACGGAAAATCTATCGGAATTAGCGGTAAAACTTTCGGTGAAGTTTGTTTTAATACTGGAATGACAGGGTATCAGGAAATTTTTACTGATCCTTCTTATTTCGGTCAAATTATGGTTGCTACAAATACACATATCGGAAACTATGGCGTTAATGATTCTGAAGTTGAATCTGATAGTATTAAAATTGCCGGTTTAGTTTGTAAAAACTTTAGTTTTAATTATTCTAGAGAGAATGCTTCTGGAAGCTTGGAAGATTATTTTGCTAAACAAAATTTAATCTGTATTTCTGATGTTGATACTCGTGCACTTGTAAGTTACATTCGTGACAATGGAGCGATGAATGCAGTAATTTGCACAGATGGAACTCCGGTTGAAGATTTAAAGAAAGAATTGGCGAATGTTCCAAATATGGAAGGTTTAGAATTGGCTTCTAAGGTTTCTACTAAAGAACCATATTTCTTCGGAGATGAAAATGCTACTTACAAAATCTCAGCTTTAGATCTTGGAATTAAAAAGAATATTTTAAGAAACCTTGCTAAAAGAGATTGCTATATTAAAGTATATCCATTTGATTCAACTTACAAAGATATGTGTGAATTTAATCCAGATGGATATTTCTTGTCAAATGGGCCAGGGGACCCAGATCCATTGTTTGGAGCGATTCAAGTAGCAAAGGAGATATTAGCAGATAACAAGCCTTTGTTCGGAATCTGTTTAGGACATCAGGTAATCGGTTTGGCAAATGGTGTTGAAACTTATAAGATGTTTAATGGACACCGTGGAATTAATCACCCAGTTAAAAATATCATTACAGGTAAAGGAGAAATAACTTCTCAAAATCACGGATTTGCTGTTAAGAGAGAACAATTAGAGAATCATCCAGAGCTTGAAATAACCCATGTTCACTTAAATGATGGAACTGTTGCGGGAATGAGAATGAAGAATAAAAATTGTTTTTCAGTTCAATATCATCCAGAGGCTAGTCCAGGACCACACGATTCGTCATATTTGTTTGACCAATTCGTAGAGAATATTAAAAGCAGTAAGGTCTAAAACGATGTAGTTAATAAATAAAGGTGTTTAATGTCTAAAATGCGTTTATAGTATTAAATATTTTTATAATTTCGAAAAAAAAATATAATTTATTAATAAAAAACAAAAATAATGAGTATTATAATTAAAGTTCACGCAAGACAAATTCTTGATTCTAGAGGTAACCCAACTATTGAAGTTGATGTAGTAACTGAAAATGGAGTTTTAGGTAGAGCTGCTGTTCCATCTGGAGCATCTACAGGAGAGCACGAAGCTGTTGAATTACGTGATGGAGGTAAAGCTTACCTAGGTAAAGGTGTTTTGAATGCAGTGAATAATGTAAATACTATTATTGCTGAAGAATTAGTTGGGACTTCTGTTTTCGAACAAAACACAATTGACCAATTAATGATCGATTTAGATGGTACTCCAAATAAATCTAAATTAGGGGCTAATGCTATTTTAGGTGTTTCTTTGGCTGCTGCTAAAGCTGCTGCTAATGAACTTGGCTTGCCATTATACAGATACGTAGGTGGTGTTTCTGCTAATACGTTGCCAGTTCCAATGATGAACATCATCAATGGAGGTTCTCACTCTGATGCGCCGATCGCATTCCAAGAGTTTATGATTTTCCCAGTAAAAGCGACTTCTTTTACACATGCAATGCAAATGGGAACTGAAATTTTCCACAACTTGAAAAAAGTATTACATGATAGAGGTTTAAGTACTGCTGTTGGTGATGAAGGAGGTTTTGCTCCAAATTTAGCTGGTGGAACCGAGGACGCTTTAGATACTATCAAATTAGCTGTTGAAAAAGCTGGATATTCTTTCGGTGACGAAATTATGATTGCTCTTGACTGTGCTGCTTCTGAGTTTTATGTAAACGGAAAATACGATTACACTAAATTTGAAGGAGAAACTGGAAAAATCAGAACTTCTGAAGAACAAGCTCAATACTTAGCTGAACTTGCTGCTAAATATCCAATTATCTCTATCGAGGACGGTATGTACGAAGATGACTGGGATGGATGGAAAGCTTTGACTGAAAAAATTGGAGACAAAGTACAGTTAGTAGGTGATGATTTATTTGTTACTAATGTTGAACGCTTGTCAACTGGTATCGAAAAAGGAATTGCTAACTCAATCTTAGTAAAAGTAAACCAAATTGGAACTTTAACTGAAACAATTGCTGCTGTAAACATGGCGAAAAATGCTGGTTATACATCTGTAATGTCTCACCGTTCTGGAGAAACTGAAGATAATACAATTGCTGACTTAGCTGTTGCTTTAAACTGTGGTCAAATTAAAACTGGTTCTGCTTCTCGTTCAGATCGTATGGCTAAATACAACCAATTATTAAGAATTGAAGAAGAACTAGGAAGTACAGCTTATTTCCCTGGTTTGAATGCTTTTAAAATCAAATAATTTTTGAAATTATATATTGGAAAAAACCATCCGCCGCGGCGGATGGTTTTTTTTTGGACTTTTAACAAATTCATAGCAGTATTCTTTTTTAAATTAGTCTTAAATTCATTAGATTTGATAAATTATTATTTAAAGAATTATTTCCAGTATATTATGTCAAAAATAGCTACATTAGAAATAGATGGTAAAAAGGTTGAACTTCCGGTAATCACAGGGAGTGAAAACGAATCAGCTATCGATATCAACAAATTACGTGATTTAACAGGTTATATTACCCTTGATCCAGGTTATAAAAACTCAGGATCTTGTACAAGCGAAATCACTTTCCTAGACGGAGAAGAAGGAATTTTACGTTACAGAGGATATTCTATCGAAGATCTTGCTGAAAAAGCCAGTTTCTTAGAAGTATCATATCTTTTGATTTTTGGTGAATTACCTACAGCTAAACAATTAGAAGATTTTGAAAATGGTATTAAAAAACATTCTTTGGTAAACGAAGAAATGAAAAATATCATTGACGGTTTCCCTAAAACGGCTCATCCAATGGGAGTGTTATCTGCTTTAACAAGCGCTTTAACGGCTTTTAATCCTAAAGCGGTTAATGTTGATAACGAAAAAGAAATGTACGAAGCTATTTGTAAAACAATGGCGAAATTTTTAGTGATTGCTACATGGACTTACAGAAAATCTATGGGGTATCCTTTAAATTACTACGATAATACAAAGGGGTATGTAGAAAGCTTTATGCAATTAATGTTTAAATTGCCTACAGGACCTTACGCTGCAAATCCTGTAATTGTAAATGCCTTAGATAAATTATTCATTCTTCATGCAGATCACGAGCAAAACTGTTCTACTTCAACTGTAAGAATGGTAGGTTCTTCTCATGCTGGTTTATTTGCTTCAGTTTCTGCAGGAGTTTCTGCTTTATGGGGACCACTTCATGGTGGAGCTAACCAAGCAGTACTTGAAATGCTTGAAGAAATCAATAAAGACGGTGGTGATACAGATAAATTCTTAGCGAAAGCGAAAGATAAAAATGATCCATTTCGTTTAATGGGATTCGGACACAGAGTTTACAAAAATTTTGATCCAAGAGCTAAAATCATTAAAAAAGCTGCAACAGAAGTATTAGAGACTTTAGGTGTTGAAGATCCGATTTTAGATATTGCAAGAAAATTAGAAAAAGCAGCTCTTGAAGATGAGTACTTCAAATCAAGAAACTTATATCCAAACGTTGATTTCTATTCTGGAATTATTTACAGAGCTTTAGGAATTCCGACAGATATGTTTACTGTTATGTTTGCAATTGGAAGACTACCAGGTTGGATTGCACAGTGGAAAGAAATGCGTGAAAATAAAGAACCAATTGGAAGACCACGACAAATTTATACAGGACATCCTTTACGAGAGTTTAAGTCTAATAAATAAAAAACGAAAGCTTCACTTAACTGTGAAGCTTTTTTTATATTTGCTCAAAATACAATAGAGTTATGTTGCAATTAAATGTAAAGAACGAAACGTCTCGACTTCGTGCTGTAGTTCTGGGTTCTGCTGTTCATAATGGACCAACTCCAACTATAGAAGAGGCTTATGATCCTAAATCATTGGAACATATTAAAGCAGGAACTTACCCTGTAGAAAAAGATATGGTTGCTGAAATGGAAGCTTTTAATGCTGTTTTTCAGAAATATGATGTAACTGTTTATCGCCCAGAGATGATTGAAAATTACAATCAGATTTTTGCTAGGGATATTGGGTTTGTAATTGATGACATCTTTGTGAAATCGAATATTCTTCCAGATAGAGAACGTGAATTAAATGCTATTCAATATGTAATTGATCAGATTGATCCATTAAAAGTTGTTCGTCCTCCAGAAGAAGTTCATATCGAAGGAGGAGATGTGATGCTTTGGAATGATCATATTTTTATCGGAACTTATAAAGGAAGCGATTACAAAGATTATATTACTGCAAGAACAAATATGCATGGTGTAAACTATATTAAATCATTGTTTCCGAATAAAATTGTAAAAGAATTTGATTTAGTAAAATCTAAATTAGAAGCAAGAGATAATGCTTTGCATTTGGATTGCTGTTTTCAGCCTGTTGGAAAAGATAAAGGCATCATTTATAAAAGAGGTTTCAGAGAAGAAGCGGATTATTTGTACTTGGTAAACCTTTTTGGAAGAGAAAATCTATTTCATATTGAAAGAAACGAAATGTATAATATGTTTTCAAACGTGTTTTCAATTGATGAAAATGTAGTGGTTTCTGAGAAGAATTTTACAAGATTAAACAATTGGCTTCGTGAAAATGGTTTTACTGTTGAAGAAATTCCGTACGCTGAAATTGCAAAACAAGAAGGTTTGTTGAGATGCTCAACTTTGCCATTAATTAGAGACTAAAAATTAGTTTTAAGTATCAGGTTTCAGGTTTTTGGCAACTTGAAACCTGATATTTGACCAAAAAATATAAAAATCATGAAACAAACTACTAATGCTATCGTGATGATTCGTCCAGTTGCATTCAGAATGAATGAACAGACGGCTGTAAATAATTATTATCAAAAAGTATTGGACGGACTTTTGCCCAGTACAGTTAATGCTAAAGCACAACAAGAATTTGATGTTTTTGTTGAAAAGCTAAGAGCTGTTGGAGTAGATGTAACTGTTGTAGATGATAATTTAGAAACGGATACTCCAGATAGTATTTTTCCAAACAATTGGGTTTCATTTCACGAAAATGGAGATGTCGCGCTTTATCCAATGTTTGCCGAAAACCGTCGCCAAGAACGTAGAGAAGATATTTTGGATACTTTGGAAGAAAAAGGATTCGAAATTTCTAACATCATGGATTATACTTCTGCAGAAGAAGACGGGATTTTCTTAGAAGGAACAGGAAGTTTGCTTTTAGACAGAGCTAACGGAAAAGCATATTGTGCATTATCGCCAAGAGCAGATGAAGAATTATTTATAGAGTTCTGTGAAGATTTTGACTATGCACCTGTAATTTTTGAAGCTTTTCAAACAGTAGATGGGGAACGTAAGTTAATTTATCATACTAATGTGATGATGTGTTTAGGTGAAACCTTTGCTGTAATCTGCGCAGATTCTATTGATGATAAAAAAGAACGCAAAATGGTTTTGGATAATTTAAAAGGTGATAAAAAAGAAATCATTTTAATTACAGAAGACCAGGTAAATAATTTTGCTGGAAACATGCTTGAAGTTCGTGGAAAAGATGATAAGAGATACATTGTTATGAGTGCTTCTGCGCATCAAAGCTTAACTCCGAAACAAATTTCGCAATTAGAAAATCACGCTGAAATTTTAAGTTCGAGTTTAGATACAATTGAAGCTTGTGGTGGAGGAAGTGCCAGATGTATGATGGCAGAAGTTTTCTTGCCAAGAAGTTAGAATAAAAAGAATATAATAAAAAAGAAAGGGATAAAATCATTTAATGATTTTGTCCCTTTCTTTTTAGAAAATAATATGAGAATTAAAAATTCCCTTTAATAATATTTATAATTGCACTTACAATATACTGAATACCAATCGAAATAACTATAAAACCAACAATTCTAGAAATTGCAACAATTCCTGAGGCACCTAATATTCTAGCTAAATAATGTGCACTTTTTAGAATTGCAAAAATAGCTACTGCGATTGCAAGAATTGCTAACGAAGAAATTATGATTTCGTTTAATTCGTGGTGCTCCGGGTAAAAAGCAATTAAAAGAGACATTGATCCAGGTCCAGCAAGCATTGGAATTGCAAGCGGAGTGAGGGCAATATCGTTTCTATGCTGGGCTTCATTTTCAATTTTTTTGTTGATTCCTCTTTTCTTGTTGAACTTACCAGAAAGCAAAGAAAAGCCAGAGTTTACAATTACAATTCCGCCAGCAATTCTTAAGGCGTCAATGCTAATTCCGAAAAAAGTTAGAACATATTGGCCAATAAAATAAGAAACCAATAGTATGATAAAAACATTGATGGCTGTCCAAAGTGAGATTCGGGATCTTTCTTTTTGAGAGTCGTGTTGAGTTAGTCCAACAAAAATTGGTACAGTTCCGATTGGATTAAGTACCGAGAATAAAGCAGCAAATAAGTAAATAAATAATTCCATGTTGTATTGATTCGTGAAGTAAATGTAGTTATTTTTTGATGCTTTTGTGTGAAATTATGTTATAATAATATTTTTATTGGTGTCAATTCTGGGTTATAAGGCATAAAGTTAAATCGTTCTTTTTGATTACTTTTGCAATCTAAATTAAAACTATGAAAAGTAAAAAAACATTAGTTATAGGAGCGTCGACAAATCCAGAGCGTTATTCTTATAAAGCGGTAAATATGTTGGTAGGAAAAGGACATTCTGTATTAGCAATCGGTCAAAAAGCTGGCGAAGTTGCTGGAGTAAAAATTCAAACTAAAGCAATACCAGTTAAAAATATTGATACTATTACTCTATATTTAAATCCTGTTCGTCAAAGAGATTATTATAATTACATTATTGAATCGCATCCTAAAAGAGTAATCTTTAATCCAGGAACAGAAAATCCTGAATTGTATCAATTATTGGAGCTTAATGATATTCAAGTTGAAGTAGCTTGTACTTTAGTTTTACTGACTACAAATCAATACTAAATTATTGTTTGTTGCTTTTCTTTCAGTCTCGAAAAGAAAGGGGTTTCGTAATAAAAGAGCAATAGCATAAAGCTTTGAATTTAATGGCTGTAATGTAGGCTAAACCATTAAAAGTATTACTTTTGTCGTCATGGAATTTTCATCAAAATTAATTGAAAAAGCAGTAAACGAAATGTCGCAATTACCTGGTATAGGTAAACGTACAGCACTTCGGTTAGTTCTTCATTTGTTAAAACAACCGAAAGAACAGACTGCTTTTTTATCTCAAGCATTGATGAATATGCGTGAGGATATTAAGTTTTGTGAAAGTTGCCATAATATTTCTGATACTAAGATTTGCGAGATTTGCGCTAATCCAGTTAGAAATCATGCGACAATATGTATTGTAGAGGATATTCGAGATGTTATGGCAATTGAAAATACGGGCCAGTTCAAAGGGATATATCATGTGCTTGGCGGGAAAATTTCGCCTATTGAAGGAGTTGGTCCTAACCAGTTGAATATTTCTAGTTTGGTAACAAAAGTGAAATCTGGAAATGTGTCAGAGATTATTTTCGCATTAAGTTCGACAATGGAAGGAGATACAACAAATTTTTATATATATAAACAGATTGCAGACACTAAGATTATAATTTCGACAATTGCGAGAGGGATATCAGTAGGAGATGAATTAGAGTATGCAGATGAAATAACACTAGGACGAAGCATCTTGCATAGAGTGCCTTTTGAAAAAACATTTAAAAATAATTAACTTAACCCCAAATAAAAGTTAGGTTTTTCCGAACATTAAAGGAAAAGCCATATTTGCAATAAAATTGAACGAATGACAAAAAAAAGTTTTTTTCTATTCTTATTAATTTCAGCATTATTTACCTCATGTATTCCAATTAAAGATTTGGTTTACCTTCAAGATAAAAATAATTCAGGAGAGCAAACAGCAATTGCAGCAGTAGAATCAAAACCCTATAGATTGCAAGTAAACGATATTTTAAGAGTTAATATAAAGGCAATTGACCCCAAATTAGTCTCTATTTTTAATACAACAGAAGACGAAAGTAGTCAGTCAGCAAAAAGTGAATCCAGTTTATACTTTGATGGATTTACAATTGATGATCATGGTAATATTAGGATGCCAATTTTGGGAGAAATAAATGTGATTGGTTATACTCTTGAAGAAGTTCGCGTAAAAATTGAAAAGAAATTACTAGAAGAATATTTTAAGAGCGAAGCAAATATTTTTGTTACAGTTAAGTTAGCTGGTTTTAGATATACTATTAATGGAGAGGTTGGAAGCACAGGAACAAAAACACTATTTAAGGATAATGTAACCATTTTGGATGCTGTTGCAAATGCAGGAGATATTACAACAGTTGGTAATAGAAAAGAAGTGATGGTAATTCGTCAAACTCCAACAGGTGTACAAATGAATGATATTGACCTTACAGATGTGAATGTAATGAAGTCACCATATTATTATTTACAACCAAATGATTACATCTATGTAAAACCCTTAAGACAAAAAACTTGGGGAACAGGCCAAACAGGGATACAATCTATAGGAACAATAATTACATTATTATCTTTGGCAACAACAGTTTACCTAATTATAAAGTAAAAAAAGATTTTTAAAATGTTAGACATTAAAGACTTCGC
This sequence comes from Flavobacterium sp. UBA4854, assembly GCF_002399805.1. Lineage (NCBI taxonomy): Bacteria > Pseudomonadati > Bacteroidota > Flavobacteriia > Flavobacteriales > Flavobacteriaceae > Flavobacterium > Flavobacterium sp. UBA4854. The sequence goes on along the minus strand of NZ_DHEI01000084.1, from coordinate 30,922 downwards.
CATTTTTGAAAATCATTCTCATTTTGATTTTAAAGGGTTTCTGTTGAAAATTGTGGGATACTGGAAATGGTTTCTTATAAGTTTGATTATTACATTTACAATTGCTTATCAGATAAACGTTCGTAAAGAAAAAATTTACGGAATGCAGACAATGATTTCTATTAAAGAAGAAAGTAATCCTTTTTTTACCTCAAATACAAGTTTGGTCTTCAATTGGGGAGGGGTTTCTGATCAAGTAAATGGTATTTCTACAATTCTTCAATCAAGGTCTCATAATGAGTTGGTAGTTGATAAGCTTCAATTTTATATTGATTATTTAGAACAAGGAAAATATAATTTAATAGATTCTTATGGAGCTGTACCATTTTATGTTGATATTGACAAAACAAAAGGACAGCTTGTAAATACATTAATTAGCGTAAAATTTTTAAGTGAAAATGAGTATGAAATTACGATTCCATTTGAGGTAAATTCTGTTTCATTAATTACTTACAGTGATAATTCTTACAATAATACATCAGTACAGCCTATAATGTTTATTAAAAAATATAAAGTAGGAGAACGTGTTAACCTTCCATTTTTAAATTGGAAAATTCAAATAATAGATAATCCAGGTTTTTATAAAGGAAAAGAATACTTTATTAGATTTAATGATTTTGATGGAACAGTCTCTGGGTATAGAGGTGTAAATGTAGATTCAGGAAAAAGTAGTGGATCATTATTGACTTTGTCTATGCAGGGTACTAATAAGGCAAGAATGGTTGATTATTTGAACGCAACTGTTAGAATGCTTATTAAGATACAACTTGATGGAAAAAATCAATTTGCTACAAATACTATCAGATTTATTGATAGTACACTAGTAGCAATGGAATCACAACTTAAACAAACGGGTAACGAATTAAAATCTTTCCAAAAAGATAAAAAGATTTATGAAATAGAAGATGGAGGTTCTAGAGTTTCAGAGAAAATAATGAATTTTGATGTTGAAAAGGATCAAGTTGCAAGAAAAATAGCTTATTATAATTCATTAAAATCGTATTTAAATAGTAGTGATGATTATTCTAGATTACCAGCCCCTTCTGTTGCAGGAATTGAAGATCCGAATGTTGTTGCAAATGTGGCAAAACTTATTGCGCTTTCTACACAAAGATCTGAAATGGCTTATGCAGTAAAAAGTGAAAAAATATTTAAAGATTTTGACAATCAAATGGCTGCAGTAAAAAATGTTCTTCAAGAGAATATTGTTACCGCAAAAGCAGCTTTAACGTATGATTTATCGCTATTAAACGCGAAAATTGGTCAAGCCGAAAGTACTGTTAAAAATCTTCCGGCCGAACAGCAAGAATTATTGAAGATTAAAAGAAAATATGATTTGAATGACAATATCTATACCGAATTTCTTCAAAAAAGAAATGAAGCAGAAATTGTAAGGGCATCTAATTTATCTGATATTCATTTTATTGATCCCGCAAAAGATATTGGAGGAGGTTTGATCGGGCCTAAAACCTCAATGAATTATATACTGGCATTGTTTATTGGGATTTTAATTCCCTTGCTTTTTATAGTTGTTATCTTTTTTATTAATAATTCGATTCAGAATACTGAGGATATAACTAAATTAACTCAAATTCCTTTATTAGGAGTAATTGGTCTTAATGTGAATTCGAGCAGTTTGGCGGTTTTTGAGAAACCAAAATCAGCTCTTTCTGAATCGTTTAGAGCAATACGTTCTTCACTTCAGTTTTTATATAAAAAACAACAGCTTACCGGATCAAAAACTTTAATGATTACTTCTTCAATTAGTGGGGAAGGAAAAACTTTCTGTTCTATAAATATAGCGACTGTTTTTGCTTTAAGTGAAAAGAAAACAGTAATTGTTGGTCTAGATTTAAGAAAGCCAAGGTTGGCAGATGAATTTCAATTAAAAACACCTTTAGGAGTTGTCAACTATCTAATAAAGCAAAATAGTTTAGAAGAAATTACCAATTCTACAGCTATTCCAAACTTAGATGTAATTCTTCTCGGGGCCAATACCTCCAAATCCTTCAGAGTTAATTTTAAGCGATGGTATGAGGGAATTGATTGACGAATTGAAGCAGAAATATGATTATATAATTTTGGATACTCCACCTGTTGGTTTGGTTGCAGATTCATTAGAATTGGTTCAATTTGCAGACGTGACATTGTATATTGTGAGACAGAATTATACTAAGAAAGATATGATAACGTTGTTGAATACAAGACTTAAACGCGGAGAGCTAAGTAACGTGAGTATTGTGTTGAATGGTTATGAAAATAAGGCAAAATATGGTACGGGTTATGGATATGGTTACGGTTATGGAGCATATTCGAATGGTTATCATGAGGAAGATATCAAAGAGGGATTTTGGAAAGCGTTTGTAAATCGAATTAGAAAAAGTTAAATTTTGACAAATGAAAAATGAGATAAAAAGTACGATCTTGATTACAGGAGGAGCTGGATTTATTGGCTCAAATTTGACTGAGTATTTTTTAGGCTTAGGTTATAAGATTGTTTGTCTAGACAATTTTTCTACAGGTCATCGTCATAATTTAAAAGATTTTTTAGATAATCCTGATTTTAAATTAATTGAGGCTGATATTAGAAGTTTAGCAGATTGTAATTTGGCGGTTCAAGGAGTAGATTACGTTTTACATCAGGCAGCTTTAGGTTCTGTGCCTCGATCGATCAAAGATCCGATTACTACAAATGATGTAAATGTTTCTGGGTTTTTAAATATGCTTACTGCTGCACGCGATGCTAAAGTAAAGCGATTTGTATATGCAGCAAGTTCATCGACTTACGGAGATTCTCAAGGATTGCCAAAAGTAGAAGATGTTATAGGAAAACCATTGTCTCCTTACGCAATTACAAAATATGTAAACGAATTGTACGCAGAGATTTTTAGTAAAACATATGGATTAGAAACAATCGGACTTCGTTATTTTAATGTTTTTGGAAGAAAACAAGATCCTAACGGAGCATATGCTGCTGTAATTCCAAAGTTTGTAAAACAATTTATGAATCATGAAAGTCCCATAATTAATGGTGATGGAAATTATTCACGCGATTTTACTTATATCGATAATGTTATCCAAATGAATGAGTTGGCTATGACTTGTCAAAATCCAGAAGCTGTTAATACTGTTTATAATACAGCATTTGGAGATAGAAATACATTAAATGACTTAATTGTCTATTTAAAAAAGTTTTTATCAGACTTTGATCCAAAAATAAAGGATGTGCCAGTTATTTACGGTGAAAATAGAGCGGGAGATATTCCCCATTCTTTGGCAAGCATCGAAAAAGCAAAAAGAAATCTAGGTTATAATCCAAAATATTCTTTGCAGGACGGATTAAAAGAAGCTGTTGAATGGTATTGGCATAATTTAAAATAAACTTAAGATCAAGATAAAATAGATCAAATGAAAATTACAAAAATTTGCTGCATTGGTGCAGGATATGTTGGTGGACCTACAATGGCGGTTATTGCTCAAAAATGTCCACATATTCAGGTTATAGTTGTTGATTTAAATGAACAAAGGATCGCAGATTGGAACGATCCGAACCCTGAAAATATTCCAATATATGAACCTGATCTTTCTGAAATTGTATCTGAAGCAAGAGGTAGGAATCTATTTTTCTCTACTGATGTTGATAAAGCTATAGACGAGGCTCAAATGATATTTATTTCAGTAAATACTCCAACTAAGACTTATGGAAAAGGAAAAGGGATGGCTGCTGATCTAAAGTATATTGAATTGTGTGCAAGGCAAATTGCAAGAGTTGCCAAACAAAATAAAATTGTAGTTGAAAAATCTACTTTGCCTGTTAGAACAGCTGAAGCAATTAAAAGTATATTGGACAATACAGGAAATGGTGTTCAATTTCAAATTTTATCTAATCCAGAATTTTTGGCGGAAGGAACTGCGGTTGCAGATTTGTTAAATCCGGATCGAATTTTAATTGGTGGTGACACAAATCAAGAAGGAGAAGAAGCAATTAATTCATTAGTTGATGTCTATGCGAATTGGGTAAGTAAAGATAGAATTTTGACAACAAATGTTTGGTCTTCAGAATTATCTAAACTGACAGCAAATGCATTTTTAGCACAACGAATTTCTTCAATCAATGCAATGTCGGAGCTTTGTGAGAAAACAGGAGCAGATGTAAACGAAGTTGCGAGAGCTATTGGTATGGATAGCAGAATAGGACCAAAATTCTTAAAAGCTTCTGTAGGATTTGGAGGTTCTTGTTTTCAAAAAGACATTCTAAATTTAGTTTATATTGCAAAATCATATGGATTAAATGAAGTTGCAGATTATTGGGAACAAGTAATTATTATGAACGATCATCAAAAAAGAAGATTCTCAAATAAAATTGTTCAGACATTATATAACACAGTAGCTGATAAGAAAATTGCATTTTTGGGTTGGGCCTTCAAAAAAGATACAAACGATACAAGAGAATCTGCAGCAATTTATGTTGCTGACGATTTAATAAACGAGCAGGCAAAAATTTCAGTTTATGATCCTAAAGTTTCTAAAAACAAGATGTTAAGTGATTTGGATTATTTAGAAACAAGAACAGGTGAAGAAAATAGAAGTGCATTAAATGTGTTTGATAATGCCTATGAAGCATGTAAAGATGCACATGCAATTGCAATTCTAACTGAATGGGATGAATTTACGATGTACGATTGGAAGCAGATTTATGATTCGATGCATAAACCAGCTTTTATATTCGATGGAAGAAATATTTTAAATGCTAAACAATTAGAATCAATTGGATTCGTTTATAATGGTATAGGATCATAAATTGGTTTTGTGATTATTGATAAAATGAAGTAGTAAAAAACTGCGTCATCATAAATAAAAAAAATGAATTGGTACGTAGTTTATACAAAACCTAAATGGGAAAAAAAAGTTGCAGATAAACTTATTCAACAGGGAATAGAGTGTTATTGTCCATTGGTAACACAAGTAAAGCAATGGTCAGATCGTAAGAAAAAAGTTGAAACTCCTCTTTTTAGTTCCTACGTTTTTGTTCAATTAGCGGATTCAGATCGTAATTTAGTTTTTCAAGTTCAGGGAGTAGTTAGGTACCTATTTTGGCTGGGAAAACCCGCAATTGTAAAAGATCAAGAGATTGAAATTATTAAAAAGAGTTTAACAGCTCCAAACCTAAGTGATATTTCAATTTCTAGTATTCAGGTTGGAGATAAAATCAAATTAGAATCAGGCGTATTTAGCAATCAGAATGCAATAGTTCAGCAGGTATCTAGTAATTATTATGTGCTTGTACTAGAAACATTAGGATGTGTTTTGAAAATAAAATATAAATGATTTAAAAAATTAAGATGCAACAGAAGAAAAAGTCATTTTATGATTTTTTTCTTCTGTTTTTTTATTATGTATTTATTTACAGTCTGATTAATAGATTGTTGTGAAAATTAGTTTTTTTTTAGTAATTCGTTTTGTAAGTATTACGGGAAACCGTATTGAATAACTAGACTTATTATGTTATATTTGCCGAAAATGATTAATTTAGGTATCTGAGTCAGAATTTTGTGACTGAGAACGGCGAAGCCATGAGTTTTATTGACCAGAAATAAATTAAAAAATATGAATTTGGAAGCTAAAGTAAAAATTGCAGTTATAGGTTTAGGTTATGTAGGACTACCATTAGCTCGATTATTTGCTACAAAATACCCAGTAGTAGGATTTGATATAAATGAATCACGAGTAGAGTCTTTAAGATCAGGAACAGATAGTACTTTAGAAGTAGAAGATGATGTATTAAATGAAGTTTTAGTAGAGAGTTTAGATGGAGAAAAAGGATTATATTGCACTACATCGGTAAATGATATTAAAGAATGTAATTATTATATAGTTACAGTTCCTACTCCTGTAGACAAAAATAATAGACCTGATTTGACTCCCTTGTATAAATCAAGCGAAACAGTCGGAAAAGTTTTAAAAAAAGGAGATGTTGTTATTTATGAATCAACTGTCTATCCAGGTGTAACAGAAGAGCAATGTGTTCCCGTTTTAGAAAAAGTTTCAGGCTTAAAATTTAATGAAGACTTTTTTGCAGGATATTCTCCAGAAAGGATAAATCCTGGCGATAAAGAACACACAGTCGAAAAAATATTAAAAGTTACTTCGGGCTCAACTCCTGAAATAGGTTTAAAAGTCGATGAATTATATAAGTCTGTAATTACGGCAGGGACACATTTGGCACCTACAATAAAAGTTGCAGAAGCAGCAAAAGTTATTGAAAATTCTCAGCGTGATATTAATATTGCTTTTGTTAATGAATTGGCTAAAATATTCAATTTAATGAATATTGATACCCAAGAGGTACTTGCAGCCGCATCGACAAAATGGAATTTTTTGCCTTTTAAGCCAGGACTTGTGGGCGGACACTGTATAGGTGTTGATCCCTACTATTTAGCACAGAGAGCACAAGAATTTGGTTATCATCCTGAAATAATTTTAGCGGGAAGACGTTTAAACGATAGCATGGGTGAATATGTTGCTTCGCAAATCGTAAAGTTGATGATAAAAAAAGGTGTTTCGGTTAATGGTGCTAAATTATTAATGTTGGGTATTACTTTTAAAGAGAATTGTCCTGATGTAAGAAATACTAAAATTGTTGATGTAATAAAGGCTTTAAAAGATTACGGAATAGCAGTTACCGTTTTTGATCCACTTGCTAATATTGAGGAAGTAGAGAGAGAGTATAAACTAGAAACGGTAAATATTTTGCCTAAAGAAAAATTTGATGCATTGGTATTAGGAGTGGCTCACTCAGAATTTCTTGAAATTGATTTTTCAAATTTACAAAAAGACAAAAGTTTAATTTATGATGTAAAAGGAGTTTTAGGATCTTTAGCTGATAATCGGCTTTAAGTTTTGAAATTTCTTTTTTTATTTAAAAATATATGAGTTCAAATAAATCTATTACACATGTAATTCTTACGGGAGGAGTTGGAAGTAGACTATGGCCGCTTTCGCGCAAGAGTAGACCAAAGCAATACCTTGAAATATTTGATGGAAAATCTCTGTTTGAAATGACTGTTGAAAGAAATAGTCATTTAGCAAATAAAGTTATGGTTGTTGGAAATGTTGATAATTTTCAGCTGAGTGGGAAAGTAATGGATAAAACAAGTACTTCTTATGTTAATATTGTTGAAGCGACACCTAGAAATACTGCTGCCGCGATAGCCTTTGCAGCATTTGCATCAGAACCCAATGATATTTTAATTATAACTCCTTCAGATCATATTATCGATTTAATGGAGAACTATAATGCGGCAATAAGCGAAGCTATTACTAAAGCTGATGAGGGATCTATCGTTACTTTTGGTGTAATTCCAACTAAGCCAGAAACTGGTTACGGTTATATAGAAGCTAAAGGGGACAATGTAGTTTCATTTCGTGAAAAACCGAATGAAACAACTGCGAAGGAGTTTATTGCAAAAGGTAATTTTCTATGGAATAGCGGTATGTTTTGTTTTAAAGCAAGTGTTCTTTTGGAAGAACTAAAACAATTTCAGCCAGATGTTTATCTAAAATCAAAACAGGTATGGGAAGCAAGTAAAGACGGTTTTTTAGATTTAGATTTATCCATAGAAATTCCGTCAATAAGTATAGATTACGCCGTAATGGAAAGAAGTAAAAAAATTAAGGTTGTACCAGCTTCTTTTTCTTGGTCAGATTTGGGCTCTTTTGAATCTGTTTATGATTATTTAATATCTAAAGGTCATCCGGTTGATAATAAAGGGAATATGGTTATTGGATGTGATAAACATACGACTTTTCTTGGTTTAGAAAATACAATTTTTGTCTATACAGATTCAGCTAACTTGATTTTGCAGAAAGAAAGTTCACAAGACGTAAAAGATATTTATACTGAGTTAGAAAAACAGAATTCAGAATTATTAAAGTAAAATAATCACAAAGGTAAAATGAAAAAAATTCTTATAACTGGAGGTGCTGGTTTTATCGGGTCACATGTAGTGAGGAGATTTGTTAATAAATATCCCGAATATCACATTTTCAATTTAGACGCATTAACATATGCGGGAAATCTTGAAAATATTAAAGATATTGAAGATAAACCGAATTACACTTTCTTGAAAGGGGATATAGTTGATGAAGGTTTCATTAACGAACTTTTTTCAATGCATAGTTTTGATGGTATTTTGCATTTAGCAGCTGAATCTCATGTTGACCGTTCTATCGAAGACCCCTTAGCATTTGTTAAAACAAATGTTATTGGTACCATGAATCTGTTAAATGCTGCTAAAAACCAATGGAAGCATAATTTTGATGGAAAAAGATTCTATCACATTAGTACAGATGAAGTGTATGGAAGTTTAGGGGCAGAAGGATTATTTACAGAAAAAACGGCGTATGATCCTAACTCACCTTATTCTGCTTCAAAAGCTAGCTCAGATCATTTTGTTAGAGCTTATGGTGAAACTTATGGCTTGCCTTATGTCTTAACAAATTGTTCTAATAATTATGGATCCTATCATTTTCCTGAAAAATTAATTCCTCTATTTATAAATAATATAATTAATAGTAAGCCATTACCGGTATATGGAGATGGAAACTATACTCGTGATTGGTTATTTGTTGAAGATCATGCCATTGCAATAGATTTAGTTTTTCATGAAGGGAAGAATCATGAAACTTACAACATTGGTGGGTTTAATGAATGGAAAAATATTGATTTGGTTAAATTATTATGCCAGATTATGGATGAAAAATTAAATAGAACAGAGGGTACATCTAAAGAGTTAATTACTTACGTAAAAGACAGACCAGGTCATGATTTGAGATATGCAATTGATGCTTCTAAAATAAATAAAGAACTTGGTTGGAAGCCATCTGTAACTTTTGAAGAAGGTTTAGAAAGAACTATTAATTGGTATCTAAATAATCAAGAATGGTTGCAGAATGTTACATCTGGAGCTTATAAAGATTACTATAAAAAACAATATTCTTAAATCAATTCCCTTTATCAAACTCATTTTTTAAGATTAAATAAAATCAAGATGAAAAAAATACTATACGTTCTTATTCTGTTTTTTACTTTTCTATTTTCTTATAATGCCAAAGCGCAAGATATTCTAAAAAGTAAAGACTTAAGCACAATTAAAGTGGATTATTTATCTGATGATGATTTAGCTAAAATTAGTGCACAACTAAAAAGTAATAATACTACAATTGAACAAGTTGAGCCAATGGCATTATCAAAAGGGATGAGTCAGATAGAATATGATAAATTAAAGACAAGACTTAATGAATATTCATCAAGATTAAATAAAGGCATTGAAGATAAGTCCCAAAAACAAGAAGACAAAAGTGGTTTTGGCAGAAAACAAGACAAAATTAAAAATGACAAAGTTAAAGACTCTACTAATGTTTTGATTTTTGGTTCTGAATTGTTTGATAATCCAACTTTAAATTTTGAACCAGATTTAAAGATGGCAACTCCAGTGAATTATGTTTTAGGACCGGGTGATGAGTTGCAAGTAAGTGTTTATGGTGTTCAAGAGTATAATGCATCAATACCGGTCTCTGTTGAGGGTAAAGTGGCTATTCAGTATGTGGGGCAAATTCCAGTATCTGGGATGTCTATTGAGGCTGCAACTCAAAAAATAAAAGCTGCGATTGCAAAAGTATATAGTACAGTTCGTTCTGGACAATCTCAGGTGAGTGTTAGTTTAAGTCAGATAAGAACAATCAAAATAACTATAGTTGGAGGTAAACAACCGGGGAATTACTCAATTTCTTCTCTAGCTACGGTCTATAATGCTTTACATTTAGCTGGGGGGCCAGGAAAAAATGGAAGTTACAGAAATATTGAATTAATTAGAAACAACAAAGTTTATAGGAATATTGATATCTATAGATTTTTAGTAAAAGGAGATCAATCTGATAACGTTACTTTAAAAGAAAATGATGTAATACGAATTCCGGCATATAGCCAAAGAGTTACGGTGGAAGGAGAAGTTAAGCGTCCTGGTATTTTTGAAATGAAGAAAGGAGAAACCTTTTCAGATTTATTAAATTTTGCATCAGGTTTTAATGAATTTGCTTACACGGCTTCTGTAAATGTATTACAGAAAACAGGTAAAGAATTTAAAGTTCATGATATAAATGAAAGCGAATATAATTCATACCTTCCTCAATCGGGAGATGTTTTTAGGATTACAAAAATTTTAAATCGTTTTGAAAATAGGATTAAAATAGAAGGAGCTGTTTTTAGACCTGACTACTATTCATTTACTGAGGGAATGCGTGTGTCTGATCTTATTACGAGAGCTGAAGGTTTGAAGGAAGATGCTTACAGTAAAAGAGCTCGAATAATCCGTCTAAAAAATGATTTAACTACAGAGATTATCAATGTAGACTTAGATGCTGCATTGTCTGGTGATTTAAACGCAGATATTGAATTAAAAAGAGAAGATATTGTTACTGTTTATTCTATTTTAGATTTTAGAGAAGAATATAAAGTTACAATTGATGGAGAAGTAAAAAATCCTGGAGAGTATGAATTTTTAGAAAATTTAACTCTAAACGACTTAATTGTACAAGTTGGTGGTTTAACAGGATCAGCATCTAAAAGAGTTGAAATTGCTAGAATGATAAAATCTGACTTTATAGATGATTCAGATCCAAAACGTATTGAATTAGTTCAATTTGAAATTACTGCAGATAATAATGAACAAGCCAAGAATTTTATTTTAAAACCTTTTGATGTAGTTAATATTCGAAGAATAGCTGTTTATGAAAAACCACAAATGGTAGTTATAAAAGGAGCTGTTACATATCCAGGAAAATATGTTTTAGCAAATAAAAAAGAAACTGTCTATAATGTTGTAATGAGAGCTGGAGGATTAACGTCTGTAGCTAATTTAGAAGGAATGAAAATTCTTAGACCTATCAAGGAAGATCAAATTGAAAAGTTAAAAAGTGTAGATTTGAATTTGAAAACGGATACACTAAATAATAAATTAATAAACAAACTTGAAAATGATTTAAAGTTTTCTACAATTCCAATTAATTGGGAAAAAATAGTAAAGAATAAAAATCATTATTCTAACGTAACATTGTTTCCCGGTGATGAAATAGAAGTTGCAGTTTACAATGAAGGTGTAAAAGTAACAGGGAATGTATTGTTAACATCAGAGATTCCTTATAGAAAAGGAAAAGGATTTAAATACTATATTAATTCTGTTGGAGGGATAGATAGCAAAGGTTGGAAAAAGAAAGCATATATTATTTATCCTAACGGAAAAGCTGATGTAACCAAATCATTTTTGTTTTTTAGATCGTATCCAAATGTAGAGCCTGATTCACAAATAGTTGTTCCTGAAAAGCCTGAAACGAGAAAAATGAGTACTGGAGAATGGGTTAGTATCGGAAGTGTGCTAACTAGCTTAGCATTATTAATTGTAACTGCTTTTAAATAAAATGAATAATACAAATCTTGAAAATGACGAGCTTTCGTTAAAAGAGTTAATAATTCTTGCTAAAGAATGGTTTTTTTATTTTCTCTCGAAATGGAAAATAATTCTTCTAATTGCTATTATAGGTTCTGTTTTAGGTGTTGGGTATTCAATAGTTAAAAAACCAATTTATACAGCAACACTTTCTTTTGCATTAGAAGACGAGAAATCTGGAGTAGGAGGATTAGGGGGAGCCTTAGGGCTGGCTAGTTCAATCGGACTGGATTTAGGAGGAAGTGCAGGTGGCATTTTTTCTGGCTCTAACCTAACAGAATTGTTTAAATCACGATCAATGGTTGAGAAAACATTGCTTTCTCCCGTGCTTGTAAAAGGAAAACAAATTTCTTTAGCAGAAATGTATATTCAGAATAATGAATGGAGAGAACGCTGGAAAGATTCTGAGTTTGCCGAAATTCAGTTTTTGCCGAATAGTGATCGTACTAAATTTACACGAGCACAGGATAGTATTTTGGGAGTAATGTATAATAGACTTTCAACTTCTGACTTGGCTGTTGGACAAAGAGATAAAAAAGTTGCAATTATAAACATTGATGTTGTGTCAACTGATGAGATGTTTGCAAAGTATTTTTGCGAAAACTTGGCTAAAAAGGTTGGTGAATTTTATATTGAGACAAAAAGTAAGAAAGCAAGACTTAATATGGTTATTTTAGAACGTCAAGTTGATTCTATTCGAAAAGAACTTAATGGAGCTATAACCGGAGTTGCAATCGCGAACGATAATACTTTTAATTTAAATCCAGCTTTAAATATTCGTCGTACGCCATCAGCAAGAAGACAAGTTGATGTTCAGGCAAATACTGCGATATTAGCAGAGTTAGCAAAACAAGTAGAATTGGCCAAAGTAACTGTACGTAAAGATACACCTTTAATCCAAGTTATTGACAGACCAATTTTACCTTTGGCAAAAGAACGTTTCGGAAAAGCAAAAGGAATTTTATTAGGGGGTTTTTTGGGAGGTTTTTTTGCAGTGTTATATTTTGCAATTAAACGAGTGCTAAAATTATTAGACTAAATTTTTCATCAATATTTTACAATTAAATTATGTTAAATAACAAAACGGTATTAATTACTGGAGGAACAGGTTCTCTGGGTAAAGCGCTAACGAAGCATATTTTTAAAACTTATCCATCTGTAAAGAAACTAATTATTTTTTCAAGAGATGAACAAAAACAGTTTCAGATGGCTCAGGAATATCCATTAAACGATTATCCACAAATTAGATTTTTCCTTGGAGACGTACGCGATGAGCAAAGATTGATTAGAGCTTTCCAAAATGTAGATTATGTAATTCATGCAGCGGCCATGAAACACGTACATTTAGCAGAGTATAATCCAGACGAATGTATTAAAACAAATATTGGTGGCGCACAAAATGTTATAAATGCAGCAATGCAGACAAACGTACAGAATGTTGTAGCTTTGTCAACAGATAAAGCTTGTGCTCCTATCAATCTTTATGGTGCTACAAAACTAACATCAGATAAACTATTTGTAGCTGCCAATAATATAAAAGGATTCAACCCTATCAAATTTTCGGTAGTTCGTTACGGAAATGTAATGGGATCTAATGGATCCGTCATACCATTTTTCATAAGCAGAAAGAAAGAAGGAAAATTGCCTATTACAGATATCTCAATGACACGTTTTAACATTTCTCTTCAGGGAGGTGTTGATATGGTTATGCATGCTATGGAGTATGCATGGGGTGGTGAAATTTTTATACCTAAAATTCCTTCATATAAAATTACAGATGTGGCAAAAGCAATAGCGCCTGATTGTCCGATTGAAATTGTAGGAATTAGACCTGGAGAAAAAATACATGAAGAAATGATTACAGCTTCTGATTCCTTTTATACTTATGATCTAGGAAAATACTATACTATTTTGCCTTCAGTCCCAAATTTTAAAATTAATGATTTTTTAAATCATTTTAAAGCAAAGAAAGTGAAACAAGGATTTAATTATAATTCGGGTTCAAATGAGAATTGGGAAACAGTTGAAACGTTAAGATCTCTCATTAAAGAACACGTAGATTGTAATTTTGAAGTTTAAAAAATGAAAGAGAACATTCTAATTACAGGTATAAGTGGTATGCTTGGTAAATCTGTATATAGATATTTTGTAGAATCTGGAAAATATCAAATATATGGTGTTTCAAGGCAATCTAGTAACTCATTTTCAGAGGTAAAAATGTTTTACGGAGACTTGTCTTCCGAAGATTTTGTAAAATCAATGTCGCATATCTCTTATGATGCTATTATTCATTGCTCTGCAGAAGTTAATGTGAATTTATGCGAACAAGATAATGATTTAGCATATAAATCGAATGTTACAGCAGTCAAAAATGTGTTTTCTTTGCTAAAAGCTGAAAAGTATATTTATATTTCAACAGATTCTGTATTTGATGGAGATAATGGAAATTATATTGAAGCGTCAATAGTAAATCCTTTAAATTACTATGCACAGACAAAATTACTAGGAGAAAATAATGTTAAAGAGTTTACTTCAAACCACTATATTTTACGTACCAATATTTATGGTTTTAACAAACCAATGAAGAATTCGCTTTTTGAATGGTGCTATACTGAACTTGATAAAAAAAGCGAAATACAAGGTTTTAAAAATATGCTTTTTAACCCTTTGTATGTTGGACAGTTAGCTAAGCTGATTTTTGCTATAGTCGCTAGTGATTTAGAGTTTGGAGTGTATAATATTTCAAGTAATGACAAAATATCTAAATATGATTTTCTTGTAAAAGTTGCAAATGAATTTAATTTTTCATCAAGTTTGATTGAACCAATTCTTTTTGAAAAGAATAATTTAACTGCAAAAAGGGCATTAAATACAACATTAGATAATTCAAAAATTCAAAAAATATTTAAAGATTTCGATTTTTCATTAAGTAAAGGTTTTTCGATGTTAAAAAAAGATTTTAAAAATGAGTAAAAAAATTAAATTTGGTAATAGAGTCATAGGTAAAGGTGAACCTCTTTATTTTATCGCTGATATTGGTGCTAATCATGATGGAAGTCTTGAAAAAGCATATCAATTAATTGAGCTAGCAAAAGAAGCTGGTGCAGACGCAGCAAAATTTCAGAATTTTCAAGCTTCAAAAATAGTTAGTAAGGTTGGTTTTGAAAATTTAGGATCTCAATTGTCACATCAAGCTTCTTGGAAAAAAAGTGTTTATGAAGTATATGAAGATGCAAGTTTATCTTGGGATTGGACTCCTTTATTAAAAGCTAAGTGTAAGGAAGTTGGAATTGATTTTTTTACCAGTGCTTATGATTTTGAATCAATTGAAGAAGTTGATCCATATGTCGATTTATACAAAATTGGATCAGGAGATATTACATGGATTGAAATTTTAGAATATACTGCAAAAAAAGGAAAACCAATTTTAATAGCAACTGGTGCTTCAGAAATGACTGATGTTGTTAGGGCTATGAATGCAATAGAAGCAATTACCGACGATGTAGTTTTGATGCAGTGTAATACAAATTATACTGTTGATAAAGATAAATTCAAATATGTTAATTTAAATGTTTTAAAAAAATTTGCACAACGTTTTCCAAATGCAATTCTAGGATTATCAGATCATACTTTTGGTCATGCAACTGTTTTAGGTGCTGTGGCATTAGGAGCTACGGTTATAGAAAAACATTTTACAGATAGTAATGAAAATGAGGGGCCTGATCATAAATTTGCGATGAATCCACAGACATGGAGAGAAATGGTTGATAATGCAAATGAAGTTTATTATGCATTAGGAGATGGTATCAAAAAAATTGAGGAAAATGAAAAAAAATCATTTGTTGTCCAAAGAAGATGTTTAAGGGCTACGGCAAATTTTGATGCAGATCATATAATAACAGAACACGATTTAGAACCCCTTCGCCCTATACCAGAAGACGGTCTTGCTCCCTATCAGCTAAAAGATATTCTAGGAAAAAAACTGACTAGCTCAATTAAAAGAGGTGAACACATAACTAAAAATCATTTTGAATAAAATATGTTAAGAGGTAAGATAACAGGTTTACGTGCCTTAGAAAAAGAGGATTTAATTTTTCTGCGAGATTGGAGGAATAATCCTGATTTTAGAAAGAATTTTAGAGAACATAAAGAATTAAATTTACAAAATCAAGAAAATTGGTTTAATAGGACGTATAGTAATCCAAATGATTTTATGTTTGTCATTGTAGATTTAAAGACAAACGAGCCTATTGGTGCATGCGGTCTTTTATATACGAATTGGATTAATAGATCAAGCGATTTTTCTTTTTATATTGGTTACAACGATCTTTATATCGATGATGTTTATGCATTTGATGCGGCTCATACATTGATAAAGTATGGTTTTGAAGATTTAAATCTAAATAAGATTTGGATGGAATTGTATGAATACGATTTAAAAAAGATCAATTTCTTTAAAGAATGCTTTAATTTTAAAGTTGATGGTAAATTAAGAGATAATGCATTTGCAGAAGGTAAATACTGGGATTCATTTATTATTTCGCTTTTAAAATCAGAGTTTTGATGAATATGAAAATTGCTATAATACCCGCACGAGGAGGAAGTAAAAGAATACCAAGAAAAAATATTAAAGATTTTCTGGGTAAACCAATAATAGCTTATTCAATTGAAGCAGCTTTACAAAGTAATTTATTTGATGAAGTAATGGTTTCTACAGATGATGAGGAGATAGCAGAAATAGCACGTAGTTACGGTGCAAAAGTACCTTTTTTACGCTCTTTAAAAAACTCTAATGATTTTGCAACTACAGCTGATGTTTTATTGGAAGTTGTAGATAAATACAAAGAAAAGTTTGATGTTGATATAGAAATAGCATGCTGTATTTATCCTACGTCACCTTTGATTAAGACTGTGCACTTACAGGAAGCAGAACAATTAATTAGAGAGAATGATTTTGATTCAGTATTTCCAGTAGTGGCATTTAGTTATCCGGTTTGGCGGGGTATTTCTCTAAATAATCAAAGTTTAGTGTCTATGCAATGGCCTGAATTCTATAATTCTCGATCTCAAGATTTGAAAATATTGTATCATGATGCAGGGCAGTGGTATTGGTTTAAAACAGACTCTTTGCAGAAAAATAAAAAGCTTTATATGGATAAAAGCTATGGTTTTATTTTGAAAGATACTGATGTTCAGGATATTGATAATGAAACAGATTGGAAATTAGCGGAATTAAAATTTGGATTGTTATAAAGCATTAAATAAACAAGTATATATTCAAGAGGATTTTTAAATTGTGAAGATTCGTTATGAAGATCGTTTAAATATTTATTATTTAGCGTAAGGAGCAGATTTATTATTTTAGACAAAACAAATCTTTATCAGAAGAAAGGCAAGATCATTATTTCCAAAACTTACTAAGCAAAATTATCTGTTGGTTTTAGAAAAACTCCACTGCTTAAAATGAAATTATATTATTAAATAAT
Source organism: Flavobacterium sp. UBA4854 (assembly GCF_002399805.1). NCBI lineage: Bacteria > Pseudomonadati > Bacteroidota > Flavobacteriia > Flavobacteriales > Flavobacteriaceae > Flavobacterium > Flavobacterium sp. UBA4854. The sequence goes on along the minus strand of NZ_DHEI01000084.1, from coordinate 13,893 downwards.
TTATTATATGAGAACAAAAATACTTAACTTATTATTAATCTTAATTTTTTGTTTTTCTTGTACAGCGCAGGATGAAAATGATAATAGTAACAAAATTGTGCAGAGAATAACTTACAGTACTGGTTTACATAACGCTTTTACAGATTTGGTTTACTTTAAGGATCAGTTTTTTTTAGTGTATAGAGAGTCAGATAAACATGTGTTTGGACGCGACGGTGTTATTAAACTATTGAATAGTGTTGATGGGAAAAATTGGAAATTAATCAAAGATTTTGCTGTTAGTGGTGTCGATTTGCGTGACCCTAAGTTTGCAGTAAATAATGATAAATTAATGCTTTACATACATGGATCAACCTACGAGGATAAAACTCTTGTGAAATTTTCAGATTTTAGAGCAAACTTTTCTGATAATTGGAGTAAACTTGAAAATGTAACACTCGATAATAAAATAAAAACGACCGCAAAATTTGCAGGAAATGAAGCATGGCCTTGGAGAGTAACATGGCAAAATGGAAAAGCATATACTTTAGGATATAATGGGTTGGATATTTTTAGACTTTATAATAGTGAAGATGGTCTTTTTTTTAAAAGTGATTCCAAGGTTTATAGTAATGTCGCGCTTCCAACAGAAGCTACAATTAAAGTTAGTCCAACTGGTGATTTTTATGCTTTAATACGACGAAACTATGCATCTGCTTTGTTTCAAAAATATGATAAAGAGAAAAATGAATTTGTAACATTTAGTGAGCTTCCATTTACTAACTTTGGAGGGCCAAATTTTGTTTTTTTAAACGATAAAAAAGTACTTTTTTCTGGATCTTTCGGATATGTGTTAGTTGGTATATATGATTTAGAAACAAAACAATATAAAATCATTAGTAGCTTTGGAGGTGGTGATTGTGGATATCCAGGTATCGTTATAAAAGATAATTTTCTTTGGTTAAGTTATTATGCATCTTATGAGACAAAAGGGGGCTCATCTATTTATATTGCTAAGATTAATCTTGAAGATATTTTGGCGGAATAAAATCAAATGGATAAATATTTAATTAAATACCTAAGAGATAATTCAGAAGATGAATTGTCGTCTAAATATATTGATTTTTTTAAAATTGAATTAGATTGGCATATATATAATAACGAGAGACATATTGCAGAAAGATATCATAGAGAAAAAAAAAGCAGTTTTAAAGAGGAGGTTATAAAAACGCTTCAATATTGTTATGCAATTGCTGGATTCTCAGATAAAATAAAATCGGATAAGTCGAATGTTTTGTCAACATTACCATTCTTGGATCAATTGACTTTACAGGATCTTAATCTTATCTCATATTCTCCTGTTTGGCATCCAATAGGCAAAAAGAATATTTTTGGAGATTTGCAATCAATTAAATGGCATAAAAAGATTCAAAAAATTATTCAAAAAGAGGACTTCTACTCATTTTTAAATAAAAATTTGCATTTTGAGTTAGAAGAATTTCAAAATCATTTTTTTAAACAATATAAGGAAAAAGATTTTAGAGCATTATTGCTCCACACCGATCAAAATTTTTACAGTAAGTATTTCATAGATATATTCAAAAAATTAGAAAAGCCATCAATAGTCTTTAGTCATGGTTTGCCTGCAATATATTCAAAAGATATTGATAATAGATCAGATTTTTTAATGGTCTGGAGCGATAAAATTAAAGAGAATTACTTAAAAGCAGGTTTTGATTCTGAAAAGATTAAAGTTGTTGGAAACCCTCATTATAAAAAAAATCAAAAAAATAAAGAATTAAGATCTGATTTAAGCGATATATTAGTTGTACCTGTATCTTCAATACTTTGGCATCAACATGAATATGATTCTACAGTCCTCGTAGATAAAAGTATGGTAGTATTGTATCTGTATAAAGTGCAAAAAGTTTTGGAGAAATTAGGAGTAAAACAAGCAAGATATAGAACACATCCTTCAATTAATAAAGAGTGGGTTCATGCATTTTTAGATCAAAATTTCTATATTATGGATAATCAAGAACTCGCAAAATCTATAAATCGTTCATCCTTAGTTATTGGTGCAACTTCTACTGTGCTATTAGAGTCTTTAATTTATGGCGTTAATTATATTGTTTTTGAACCAAAAGATAGCGAGAACGTAAATATGGCAGGATTTAAGCTTGTTCCACCATTTGATGGATCAGACGAGAAAGTTATAACTGCAAAAGATGAAAATGAATTAGAAAATATGTTAAGAAATAATAATAAAACAGATTACAGTTTACTTAAGGACTATATTCAAGATTTTGATATTTCTGTCATGAAAGAGTTGATAAAATAGTGCCATGGCCGAAAGTAAGAAATTAATTAAAAATACAACTATTTATGCTCTTGGAGACATTATACCAAGACTCTTAAGTTTTGTAGCTTTTCCTGTTTTAACACATTATCTGACACCAACAGATTATGGAATTTTAAATTATGTAAATGCCCTTTCTACTTTTTTGATGGTTGTATCATTTCTATGTACAAATACTTATTATTTAGTATATTTTTATAGATGTGAAGATGAAATTGCACAAAAAAAATTATTAGGAAATCTTTCTACATTTATTATTGCTTATAATTTAATAATAGTGCTGTTGCTATTATTGTGCGGAAATTACTTTTTTAAATTATTAGATAGTAAAATTTCATTCTATCCATATATCATAATTGGAATTTTGACTAATTTTTTTAATATTTTTTCAATTCTTCCTTCAGCTTTATATAGATTGTTAGAAAAACCACTTTTTTTAACAATGATAAATATTTCCAGAGGTGTAATTACATTAGTCTTAACGTTAATATTGGTAGTTTTCTTCAATTACTCAGCATTAGGAGTTTTATATTCACTATTAATTCTGAGTATTGTTTATGCAATAATTTTTTTATTTATTACCCAGAAGTTTATTATTTGGAATTTTAATTGGAAGCAAATCAAAGAGGTATTAATTTTCTCATTACCCTTAGTGCCAGGATCGTTGGCCTATTATATAACAACAATTTCAGATAGGATTTTAATCGATAAATATTTAAATCTAAACGATTTAGGTATTTACGGTACCGCATCGACATTAGCTTTAATTCTTAATATATTTTCATACGGTGCTTACAAAGCCTTTGAGCCTTTTATTTTTAAGAGTTGGGGAGAAGAGAATTTCTCATACATTTTTGAAAAGATAAGAAATAATTTTGTTTATGTACTATTATTTGGAAGTTTAGGTTTGTCACTTTTTTCAAAAGAGTTTTTTCAAATTTTTTCTGGGGTCAAATTTCATGGAGCTTATTTTTATGTTCCAATGATTATAATAGGAGTTTACTGTTCGTCTGTTAAAATGTTATATGGAACGGTTGTAACTGCAAAGGGAAAAACAAAGGTTAATTCAGGAATTAGTATTTTTGGAGCAATAATAAGTGTTGTTTTAAATATTACCTTATTGCCTTCTTTTGGTTTAGTAGCTGCGGCATTGGTATCAAGTCTTGTGTTAGCAATTGAATGTTTGATTCTAATTTGGTATGCTAAATTGGATATCCATAGAAATACTCCAATTTTAAGTTTTTTGGTAGTTTGTCTAGTTACCTTTTTGTTTGTTTATATGATAAATTTGGAAAACATATTTTTATCTATAGCATTAAAAATAACTGTATTAACTGTAACGATTTCAATTTTATCTAAAATCTTGTCTGTAAATCCGTTTGAAATTGTCAAAGGATTTATAAAAAAATAATTATTTATGAAGAAAAATGCACGTGTTATTGCATTGTACTTGCCGCAATATCACCCAATTCCAGAAAATGATCAATGGTGGGGAAAAGGATTTACAGAATGGACAAATGTTGGAAAGGCTAAAACCTTATTCAAAGGACATTATCAGCCACGAGTACCTGCAGATTTAGGATATTATGATTTAAGAGTAGCAGAAACAAGAAAAGCTCAAGCGGATATGGCGAGAGAATATGGTATAGAAGGTTTTTGTTATTGGCACTATTGGTTTGGAAATGGTAAACGATTAATTGAAAGACCCTTTAATGAAGTTGTAAAATCAGGAGAACCTGATTTCCCATTTTGTTTAGCTTGGGCAAATGATACATGGAAAGGTTTTGCTCATGGTCTTAATAATAGAAACGTTTTAATCGAGCAATTGTATCCAGGCGTAGAAGACTATACAGCACATTTTTACGAAGTATTGGATGCTTTAAAAGACGAGAGGTATATTACTGTCGAAGACAAACCCCTTTTTATGATTTATAAGCCATTAGATAGTGAAGAAATAAAAGTATTCATAAAAACTTGGAGACGTCTTGCAATCGAAAACGGATTAAAGGGGATTTACTTTGTAGGACATATCAATAATTCAAATGGAGATGTCAATTCTGTTATGAATGTTGGTGTAGATGCCGTAAATACAGTAAGAATTAATAATTACTTAATTAATCATCGTACTTTTTTTCAGAAAGTGCTTAAAAGAATTAATAAAGTTTTTAGAGGGGTTCCTAATGCTTTTTCTTATAAAACAATGAGTAAATATTTTATCGAATCAGAAATAGACTCTCTTGAACTTGTATACCCAAGTATTATTCCAGGTTGGGATCATACTCCACGAAGTGGAAAAGAAGGTTTAGTTATCACTGATTCTACCCCTGAATACTTTAAAACTCATTTGAAGGATGCATTAAAAACGGTTGAAAATAAAAGCAATGAGCATAAAATTATTTTCATCAAATCATGGAATGAATGGGCTGAAGGAAATTATATGGAACCAGATTTAAAATTTGGGAAACAGTATTTAGAAGTTTTAAAACAAGAATTAGAAAGAGAATAATGAAAATTGCATTACTGGGCAGTAAAAATTTTGATAGTTTAGAGTTTCATTTGAATGATTCTCTAACTTTTTTAAAACATGATGTTTTTTATATAGATATTAAGGATGTTACAAAGGTTTCTTATAGGTTAAATTATTGGGGATCGAAACTTATTAAAGCCTATGATGAAATTGTGTTTAAGAAAATTGCTTATAAAATTGTAGAACAGAATCCTGAATTGGTAATTTGTACTTACAGAATAATTCATCCCATTTGTATTGAAATAATAAAAAAATGTTTGCCAAATGTACCTGTAATACATATAAATCCTGATGCTGTAACAACTTTTGAACAACAACAAATTTTTGCATCAAAATATGATGCCTATTTTACCAAAGACGTTTTTATTGTAGACTTTATGAAGAATAAAATGGGGCTAAACACATTTTATATGCCTGAAGCGTTTAATCCTCGCGTTCATAAAATGCCTTCACAAAATAGAGTTGAGGTAGAGAATGAAACAAATATTGATGTTGTTACTTTTGGAACAATGTATCCATACAGGGCTCAGATGGTAAGTAAATTGGTAGAAAGTGGTGTTAAAATGACTCTTTTTGGTACTGCTGATAAAAAATTCCCAAAGAAAGAAATAACAAATAATTTTAGAAACGAATATATAACAGGAAGTAGAAAAGCAGAAATCCTTTATGGGTCGAAAGTAGTTTTCAATAATTTCCATTATGCGGAAATTAATTCTGTAAATGTTAAGTTTTTCGAAATTGCTGGTATTGGAGGATTTCAAATCTGTGATTTTAAGCCTTCAATAAAAGACTATACTGCTATTCCTGTAGAAAAATTTACATATAAAAATATAAACGAAGCTATAGATTTAATTAATTACTATTTAGCAAATAGAGAGGAAAGACATCAATTAGCCTTAGAGCAACATATACATTTTCTTCAAAATCATACATATGAGCATCGTATAAATGAAATATTAAAATGTTTATAGTTCGTTATAAATAAATTTATCGTCGGTGTTTATATATTTAATAACTTTTCTTTTATTTATCTGCTTTTCATTTCTAGAGGTTCGTACTGACATAAGTGAAAGAACAAAAAAATATTTATATACTTTCTTATTTTTTTTCTTAGTTTTTCAAGTTGGATTCAGATGGCAAACAGGAACTGACTGGTTTGATTACCTACGACATTTCGCGCAATCAACATCATATGAAGCGGTATTGATTAATGTTTTGTTAGGATACGAAATAGGATATGGTTCTTTTGTTTTTTTGGTAAGATCTTTTACAGACAACTATACTGTTTTCCTAGTTTTACATGCAGTACTATATTATTTTTTAGTATTTAAGGCTAATAAGATTTTAAGTCCATTTCCATTTCTTTCTTTATTAGTGTTTTACGCTTCAACAATGGGTATTTTAGGGTCAAACAAGCAACTTATTGCTTTGGCTATTTGTTTTTATTCTTTGAAATATTTATTGGACGGAAAATCTTTTAAATTTTTTTTACTGGTTTTCATTGCCTTTCTTTTTCATACTTCTGCTCTTTTATTTTTAATCTATTATTTTCTTAATAGAGATATTAAAAAAAAATATATTCTGTCATTATTAGTTTTAGCTATTGTAATTGGAAAGTCAAGTTTGCCCAATTTATTGTTTTCTAATTTTGCTAATTTTCTAGGTGGAGCATTAGCCGATAAGGCAGAAAAATATGGAGACAATAATTTATCAGCTACTAGTTTAAGTTTGATAGGTTTAATTAGGCGACTACTATTTTTTTCTTTATTTTTTATAAATTACGACAAAATAACATCGAAGTTTCCTACTTACAAATTACTGTTTAATGGTTTTTTTGTTGGCTTGCTTATTTATTTTTTATTTTCTGGATCGCTCATTGTTTTGGCAGGAAGAGGAAGTTTCTATTTTAATATAATGGAATGTTTTTTAATGTCAAGTCAATTGCTTCTTTTTAAATCTAAAAAAGATAGGGCTTATCTATTGTTAGTATTTTTTATTTATTCATATTTTATATTTTTTCAGTCTATTGCTGAATATCCAGAATTATTTATTCCTTATAATGGAGTACTTGATAGTAGATTTCCTGTTAGTAGCGAAATTTAAAAATGTTTATGTTTTTAATTTAATCAATTAAACAGAAGTTTTTTTTATGCATTTAGATAAAAAACTAATTATATTTTCATATGATTTTCCGCCTTCGAATGGTGGTATTGCAAGGTTGTGCCAAGAAATAGCTGTTGGAATGAGAACTCATTATAGTTCTGTTTCAGTACTTACAAGAAAAAAGAATGGGCCAAATATTCCTTATAATCTAAAGGAAGTTCAAATAATAGAACTGCCAAATAAAAGAGTTGCCTGTGAACTTAAGGCATTATCTTATTTAAGAAAGTTAAAAGATAAAAACAATTATGATATTCTTTGTGGTAATTGGCATCCAGAATCTTTCTTATGTATAATTTCAGGATTTAAAAATGTATTTGTATTAGGGCATGGTACAGAATTTTTAAGCGGAGATTCTTATTTTCGAAAACAAGTATGGTTACCATATTACAGTAAATTTGTTTTAAACAGAATAAAGTTAATTATTGCAAATAGTAATTATACTGAAGGATTAATTCGTGAAATATCTTATCTAGCAAATGCAACAACTCTTCCTTTAGCAGTTAATCATAACTTTTTTAAACCTTTAAGCAAAGACTCTAGCCAGTATAGTAAATTAAAAATATGCACTGTCTCTAGAATTGAACATTTTAAAGGGCATGATTTTATTGCAAAGGTAATTGCAAATATGCCAACAGAATTTAGAGAAAAAATTGAATGGAATATTGCAGGGACAGGTAATTATTTAAAAGATTTAGTTGGAATTGTAGATGTTTTAGGGCTCAAAAATCAGGTTAAATTTCACGGATTCGTTAAGGATGAAGATTTACCTGCATTTTATAGTAATAATAATTTATTTATTTTATGTTCAAGAGAAAACCCTAATAATACTAGCGTTGAAGGATTTGGTTTAGTTTTTTTAGAAGCACAATCTTGTGGAATACCTGTTATTGGAACTAATACAGGAGGAATTTCTGATGCAATTCATGATCATAATGGAGGCTGGTTAATAAATCAGGATGATGAATTTCAATTAAAAAATTTATTGCTTAGTTTTTTAAGAGATGAATCTATTATTAATAAAATGGGAGAAAAGGCACGAGAAAGAGTTGTTAAGTATTGTACTTGGGAAATCTATTGTATGAAATTAAAAGAATTATTAAGTATATGATTTCAGTAGTAATACCAACTTATAATTCTGAAAAAACAGCATTAGCTGCTATAAAATCGGTTCTTTTTCAAACTTATGAGAATTGGAATATAATTATTATAGATGATGGATCTCAAGATAATACTTTTGTTTTAATAGATGAATTTTTAAAAACGTTGCCTGAAAATCTATCTGCAAAAATTAAATTGTTGAAACAGCAAAATCGGGGACCTTCTGCAGCAAGAAATTTAGGAGTTATTTTGTCAAAAGGAGAATACATTGCTTTTTTAGATTCCGATGATTGTTGGGATAAGAACAAGTTAGAGATTCAGATGAAATATATGAAGAATGATGATTCTTTATATTTATGTGCAACCGCATTTGGAAGAAAAAGAATTAAAAAAAAAACAGATTATAAATATATTTCTTTTCGAAAATTACTTTTTAAAAATTATTTTTCCACTCCGACAGTATTAGTTAAAAAAAAGATCTTTAATCAGTTTGAATTTGATGTAAATCAGAGAAATTCAGAAGATTATAAGTTGTGGTTGCAAATTGCATATGAGTATAAGTGCTTATACATTAATGAAGTTTTAGCGAGTAATCAGGAAAACAAAAAAGATTATGGAGAATCAGGATTATCGGCAAACCTCTGGAAAATGCAAAAAGGGGAGCTATCAAATTTTGTTTTTTTATATAAGCAATCTAAAATAAATGGATTGTTATTTTTGGGATGCATTTTTTTTTCCAATTTAAAATTCTGCATTAGATTAATTAAATCTAAAATTCTGTGAGAGCACATTTTTAGAGTATAGTATTTTAGATTTTCTTCGATTATAAATTGAAGAAAATTAATTAATTAAAGTTTATGAGGATAATAATCATTATTACAAGAGGAGATACAATTGGTGGTGCTCAAACACATGTTGCATCAATAAGTAAAAAGCTAATAGAAGATGGTCATGAAGTTAGAGTAGTTTTTGGAGGAGAAGTTGGTCCTTTTGCAGAATTATTAAAAGTAAATAATATACCTTATTCAAATATTACATCTTTCACAAATAAGTTTTCAGTTAAGAATGATTTTCAAGCTTATAAAGATGTAAAAGAGATAATTAAAAATTTCCAACCAGAATTAATCTCGTTGCATTCTACCAAAGCGGGTATATTAGGAAGAATTATAGCAAAAAGGGTTGGCTTGCCAGTTGCCTTGACGGTTCATGGCTGGTCTTTTTCTAATGGGATACCTTTATATAAGAGAATAATTTCTGGCTTTATTGAAAGAAGCTTAGCGTTTATGGTCGATAAATATATTTTAGTTTCTAGGTATGATTCGACTATTGCCAAAAAATTAAAATTTAAAAAATCTAAATTATTTGTTATACACAATGGTGTTGAAGACTTTTTAATTCATGCTGATGAGAAAAAAGAAGAAACATCAAAACTTTCGATTGTAATGGTTGCAAGATTTGATAATCAAAAAAACCAGAAAATGTTAATAGATGTTTGTAAAGATATTTCTGATATAGAGTTAAGTTTTATTGGAGATGGACCTCTTTTAGAGGAAATTAAAGCGTATTCTAACGATCTTGACCTTTTATGTGAAATTAATTTTCTAGGATTAAGACTGGATGTTAAAAAAATTATAAGGAAGTATGATGTTTTTGCTTTAATCTCAAATTGGGAGGGATTCCCAATTTCAACAATTGAAGCAATGTGTGTAGGAATGCCAATTATTGTTTCTGATGTTGGTGGTGCTGCTGAATGTGTTGAGGAAGGGGTAAATGGTTATGTGATAAAAAATGAAGACAAGAATTATTTGAAAAATGCTATACTTGAATTAAGAGATGATAAAGCATTACTAAAAAGATATGGACAAGGTTCAAGAAAAATATTTTTAACGCAATTTACAGATCAAGTTATGTATGATAAAACAAAAAAAATTTTCAATGATATATTAAATAATTCATAAATGAAAGTTTTATTGACAGGTTCAAGTGGTTTTTTAGGTGGTTTTATTAAGAGTAGTTTTGTTGATTACGAGGTTTTCGAATTAAATCGTAATTCAGGAAATTATCACTATTCATTAGAAAATGAGATTCCACAATTCGAACATCATTTTGATTTGATTATTCATTCTGCAGGAAAAGCTCATAGCGTCCCTAAAACACAAATTGAGAAGCAAGCATTTTATGATATTAATGTAAAAGGTACTGCAAATTTGTTAGAGGCCCTAAAAAAAACAGGTTTGCCAAATCAATTCGTATTCATAAGTTCAGTAAGTGTTTATGGTTTAGAAGAAGGAAAAAATATTGATGAGAGTTATCCTCTTTTGGCAAAAGATGCTTATGGGATAAGTAAAATTGAGGCAGAAAAGTTGGTGCAAAAATGGTGCAATGATAACCAAGTAGTTTGTACTATTTTGAGGTTGCCCTTATTGGTTGGAAAAAATCCGCCTGGAAACTTAGGCGCAATGGTTAAAGCCATCAATAAAGGTTATTATTTTAATATTGGAGGAGGTACTGCAAAGAAAAGCATGGTTTTAGGTAAAGATATAGCTCCTTTTATTTCGGCAGTAGCATCAGTTGGAGGTATTTACAATTTAACTGATGGAGTGCATCCTAATTTTAAAGAATTAAGTCTTGCTATTTCTAAGAATAAAAAAGGAAAAGTAAATTTACCTTTGTCGATTGCTATTATGGTAGGAAAAATTGGCGATTTATTGGGGGATAAAGCGCCTATTAATTCTTTAAAAGTTAAAAAAATAACTTCAGATTTAACATTTGATGATGCTAAAGCAAGAGAATTATTGAATTGGAAACCAGAATCAGTTTTAAATTATTTAAAGACCGAAAGTTTATAAAGATTAAAGTTTATAAAGATTAAAGTTTAGTTTGATAAATCCATAATTAATTTTACATAATAATGCAATACACAATAATAGGTTTAATTTTAATGATATTAATGCTTCTTTATTTCAAAGTTGCAGATCGTTTTAACATTATTGACAAACCAAATCAAAGAAGTTCACACACAGAAATAACACTTCGAGGAGGTGGTATAATTTTTTGGTTTTCAGCTTTGCTTTATTTTTTTCAGCATATCGAAAGCAATTATTTTTTCTTTACAGGAATTACATTGGTAAGTTTAGTAAGCTTTTGGGATGATATTCAAAGTCTTTCCAATAAAATTAGAATTTCAATTCATTTTCTTGCTATAACATTGATCTTCTTAGATCTCAACTTGTTTACTCTTATACCAATTTGGGGAGTTGTTATATCTTATGTGCTTGCTATTGGATTAATAAACGCTTACAATTTCATGGATGGTATTAATGGAATAACAGGACTTTATACCTTGGCTGTACTTGGATCTTTATTATATGTTAATACCAAAATTCAACTGTTTACAGATGGCAGTTTCATAAAATATGGAATGATTGCAAGTATGGTCTTTTTGTTTTTTAATTATAGAAAAAAGGCTAAATGCTTTGCGGGTGATGTTGGTAGTATTGCTATAGCTTTTTGGGTCATTTATTTAGTTTTAAAATTAATTTTAAGTACAAACTCGGTTATTTGGCTTTTGTTTTTAGCTGTTTATGGAGTTGATGCAGTTTGTACCATTTTACATAGGCTTTATTTAAAACAAAATATATTTGAAGCACATCGTTTACACTTGTATCAAATTCTTAGTAATGAATACAAAATACAGCATAGATTAGTTTCGCTGTATTATGCATTGGCACAAATAGGAGTTTCTATTTTGGTAATATCGCTTTATCAAAAAATAAGCGATTATATATTATTTACGATTATAATTGTTCCATTGCTTTTAGTATATTCTTTAAAATTTTATTTAATAAATAAAAGTAACTTAAAATTACAAGTATGAGTCCAGAAGTAATTCAGGGAGGAAATTTTTCAGATCATCGAGGTACTATTTCATACGTTAATGATTTTAGTTTTAATGATATTGAAAGATTTTATATCATAACTAATTCAGAAGAAAACCCTATCCGTGCTTGGCAGGGACATAAATTAGATTCAAAAAATTTTTATTGCGTAAGTGGATCTTTTAAAATTCATTTTGTAAAAATTGATAATTGGGAGAATCCTTCTAAAGATTTGACGATCGAAACAGTTGAAGTATCTGAGTTTGACAGTAAGATTGTTCACATTCCTGCAGGTTATGCAAATGCAGTAGAATCATTAGAGAAGAACTCAAAATTAATATCATTTTCAACTTTGCCATTATCAAATGTAAAAGAAGATGATGCACGATATCCTTCTGATTATTGGAGTTTAAATGAATAGAATTTATTTATCCTCATCGCAGCAAACTGGTTTTGAAATAGAATTCATTGAGAAAGCATTGCAATCTAATTGGATTACATCGGGAGGACCAAATGTAAATGACTTCGAAACTGAGCTTGAGAATTATTTTGGAGACGATTCATTTGTTGCAGCGTTAAATTCTGGAACATCAGCTATTCATTTGTCATTAATTTTATTGGGAGTAAAGCAAGGTGATGAGGTTATTTGTCAAAGTTTAACATTTTCAGCATCTGCAAATCCCATTTTGTATCAAGGTGCAACTCCAGTTTTTGTTGATAGCGAATCGGAAACATGGAATATGTCTCCTGATTTTCTTGAAAAAGCAATAAAAGATAGAATTAAAAAAGGACAAAAACCCAAAGCAATAATAGCGGTTCATTTATATGGTATGCCTTATAAAATAGATGAAATTCATTCTATTGCTGATCGTTACGAAATTCCTATAATCGAAGATAGCGCCGAAGCATTAGGAAGTTGTTATAAGGGAAAAAAATGTGGTACTTTTGGCGAATTTGGAATATTATCATTTAATGGAAATAAGATAATTACGACATCGAGTGGAGGTGCTTTAATCTCTAATTCAAAACTTTTAAAGGAGAAAGCCATTTTTTATGCTACTCAATCAAAAGATAATGCGATTCATTATCAGCATAGTGAAATTGGATATAATTACAGAATGAGTAATATTTGCGCTGGTATTGGTTTAGGGCAAATGAAAACTTTTCAGGAAAAAATAGATTCAAGAAGAAATAATCATATGTTTTATCAAGAGATTTTTTCAACTATTGAAGACGTAGAACTTTTTGAGGTAAAAAATGAAGATTATTTTTCAAATTATTGGCTGAACACGATTTTGCTAAAATCAAGCGAAGTTAAGAATGATTTATTGCAAGCCTTTGAAGAAGCAAACATTGAGACACGTCCTATTTGGAAACCAATGCATTTGCAACCAATTTTTGAAAGCTATCCTTATTACGGCAATAAAATGTCAGAAAAGCTATTTGAAAATGGATTATGTCTTCCATCCGGAGCAGATTTAACGATTAAAAATAAACAAAGAATAAAAGAAGTAATCAACGCTTTTTTTTATAATTAAAAAAATATTTACCCAATTTATATGAAAGTTGAAGAAACCTATATTAAAGATTTAGTTATTATTGAACCAACTGTTTTCGGAGACGAAAGAGGTTGTTTTTTTGAATCTTACAGTAAAACGAAATTTGAAGATTTAGGAATTAATATTGATTTTGTTCAAGATAACCAGTCATTTTCAAAATATGGTACATTAAGAGGCTTACATTATCAAAATCCTCCTTTTGCACAAACGAAATTAGTGCGTGTTTTAGAAGGTGAAATTATTGATGTTGCTGTAGATTTAAGAAAAGATTCACCTACTTACGGAAAATCTTTTAGTATTTTACTTTCATCTGAAAATAAAAAGCAATTG
>NZ_DHEI01000121.1:0-9032 GCF_002399805.1 Flavobacterium sp. UBA4854 | reverse complement strand
TTTTCGTTATTGTTTTTAATTTCTGGTTCAATTTTCAAAAATTCGTTCAAACGTTTTTGAGAAGCTTCTGCTTCTTGAACCATCGAAGAAACCCATCCTAAAGAAGCAACTGGCCAAGTTAGCATGTTTACATATAATATAAATTCGGCAATCGTTCCAATATTCGGAATGCTGCCATTAATATACATTACGCCTCCAAAATAAATTACAACCAAGTTACTGATTCCGATAAGAGCAATCATCAACGGACCGAATAAAGACTGGACTCTTGCCAGACTTAAGCTTTTGCGTTTACTTTCTTCAGCCAAATCAACCATATTATTTTGGTGCTGATTCTCTAAAGAATACGCTTTTATAACTCGAATTCCGGAAAAGATTTCCTGAGTAAAACTCGAGACTTTAGAAAGATATTGCTGAAAAGTGGTGCTTCGTTTATTGATTTCAGAACTTAGCTTAAAAATACAATACGAAAGAATCGGTAAAGGCAATATAGTATATAAAGTAAGCAACGGTGATACATTATACATATATATTATAACGATCGCAAAACGAATAGCTGTATTAATAGTATACATTACGGCTGGGCCAACATACATGCGAACTTTAGAAACGTCTTCGCTAATACGATTCATTAAGTCGCCAGTTCTATTTTGTTTGTAGAAATTCTGAGAAAGATTCTCATATTGTCTGAAAACTTCATTTTTTAAATCAAACTCAATATGGCGCGACATTACAATTAAAGTTTGGCGCATTAAAAACGTCAAAAATCCAGCAACAATCGTAGTTCCTATGATTAGCAGTACATTATGAATAAGGTCCTGACGAAAAGTTGCGATTACTATTTCCGATTTTTGTTCAGCAACAGAAAGTTTGTCAAAGTTTTCAATAGCATTTAAAGACTTACTAATAAGCTTTGGGGTAAATAAAGAAAATATTTGTGCGATTATGGTTATTAAAATACCTGCTGAAAAACTATATTTATATTTGATGAAATATTTATTTAAATAGCTTAATTCTTTCATTTTTTTAAGAAATCTAATATTGAATTGATTTGTATTTAAGAATTATTATTAAATAAAATTATAATAATCTGCGATTTAATCAAAACAATTATATTGTAAAATTGTTATTTTAAAGATAAAAAATTAGCACATATGTATTTTTTAATTATGTTTGAGAAGTCTTTTTGACGAATTCATAATTTTAACCTAATTAATACTAGCGCTATGGATGCAACTTTCACAACTGGAAAGGAACTTCAAAAAATGGATCCTGTTTTTGGACAGTTATCTTTTGACGATCACGAACAAATTGTATTTTGCAATGACAAAGATACAGGTTTAAAAGCAATTATTGGTATTCATAATTCGGTTATGGGACCAGCTTTGGGAGGAACCAGAATGTGGAATTATAACACAGAATGGGAAGCTTTAAATGATGTTTTGCGTCTTTCAAGAGGTATGACGTTTAAATCTGCCATTACTGGACTTAATATTGGTGGGGGTAAAGCAGTAATTATTGGTGATGCTAAAACACAAAAAACTCCTGAGTTAATGCGTAAGTTTGGTGAATTCGTTCACTCTTTGAGCGGAAGATATATCACTGCAGAAGATGTCGGAATGGAAACCAAAGACATGGACACTGTAAGAGATGTAACGCCTTATGTTACGGGTATTTCTGAAGAAAGAGGTGGTTCTGGAAATCCTTCTCCAATTACGGCTTACGGAGTTTATCTTGGTATGAAAGCGGCTGCTAAAAGTCAGTTTGGAACTGATGTTTTAGATGGTAAAAAAGTTTTGGTACAAGGAATTGGACACGTGGGTGAAACTTTGGTTGATTATTTAACTAAGGAAGGAGCACAGGTGACTATTACTGATATTAATGAAGAAAAATTATACCAAGTTGCTTCAAAATATAATGCTGCAATTTATACAGGTGAAGATTTGTATACTGCAGATGTTGATATCTATGCGCCATGTGCGATGGGAGCAACAATTAATGATAATACAGTAGATAAAATTAAAGCTAAAGTTATTGCAGGTGCTGCAAACAATCAATTAGCAGATGAGAATGTTCATGGTGCAAGATTACAAGAAAGAGGAATTTTATATGCTCCAGATTTCTTAATCAACGCTGGTGGAATTATCAATGTTTATGCTGAATTAGCTAACTACGGTAAAGCCGAAATAATGACTAAAACAGAAAATATCTACAATACAACTTTAGAAATTATAGATTTCGCTGCCAAAAACAATATTACAACTCATAAAGCGGCGCTTACAATTGCTCAAAATCGTATCGATCAAAGAAGAATCGAGAACGCTTCTAAGTAATTTTTAAGTTTACAGTCTCAGTCTCAGTTTTCAGATCTACTGGAAACTGAGACTTTTTGTTTTTGCTTAATGCTGAAAACTGTGATTGGAACTGAAAACTAAATAAAAATGAGACCAAAAACTGTCACTTTTTTGCGAATTAATTTTAAAATACGCATCAAAAGTTTTACTTTTGCAGACTAATTTTTAAATGTTCTTACACGGTGGTAAATAGAAGACACATACGCGTTAAAGTAATGCAATCCATTTATGCAATGCATCAAAGCGGTTCTGATAACATGGAAAAAGAGGAGAAATTCCTTTTTTATAGCATTGATAATATTCAGGACTTATACCTTATAATGCTTTCTTCATTGATAGAAATTTGTAAAAAAGAAGCTGTCTATTTGCATCTTTCTAGTAAAAAACACCTTGCTACTGCAGCAGAACGTAACCCAAATGAAAAATTTATCAAAAACAAAATTTTTCAACTTCTTGCCGAAAGCAATTCTCTTAGTATCGCTTTAGAAAATCGTAAAATCAATAACTGGTCTTTAAACGACGATTATATCATTTTGCTTTTAAATGATGTTAAAGCAAGCGATATTTACAAAAAATACATGAGTAATAACGTAAATACGTTTGAAGAAGACAGACAATTTATTATTGATTTGTTTGAAAATGTTATTGTTCCTAATGAAAAATTATACGAGTATTTAGAGGATGATAAATTAACGTGGGTTGATGATATTCCGGTTGTAAATACTCATATTGTAAAACAATTGAAAGCAATTAAAACGGAAGATCCGGACGATTTTAGAGTGCCAAAATTGTATAAAGATGTTGAAGACAAAGATTTTGCAAAAGATTTATTTAGAAGAACAATTCTAAACGAAACGTCTTTTGCAAAAGAATACGAAGATAAAACGCCAAATTGGGATAGTGATCGTATTGCCGAAATTGATACTATTATCTTAAAAATGGCAATTTGCGAGTTTGTTAAATTCCCTTCAATTCCAGTAAAAGTAACTCTTAACGAATATTTAGAAATTGCAAAAGAGTATTCTACACCAAAAAGTAGTATTTTTATCAACGGAATTTTAGATAATCTTGTTAAGGAACTTACTGCCAATAAAAAAATGGTAAAAGTTGGAAGAGGGTTAATGTAAGATTTAAAATAATCAATTTTTAAATTCCAAATTCCAAAAAAAAGAATATTAAATATAAATCAAAAACAAATTTAAATTATGGGACAATTATCTCAATTTGCGCCATTCCTTTTAATGTTCGTGGTAATCTATTTCTTTATGATTAGACCACAACAAAAAAGAGCTAAAAACGAAAAAGAATTTGAAAGCAGCCTAAAAGTAGGCGACAAAATAGTTACAAAAAGTGGTTTCCACGGTAAAATCGCTGAATTAGCAGAAACTACTGTTGTAATCGAAACTATGTCTGGAAAATTAAAATTAGAGCGTTCTGCTATTTCTTTAGAATTGAGCGCTGCTTTGAATAAGAAAGCTTAATTTTCTAAATTACAATATTCAAAATCCCAAATTCCAAATAGGAGTTTGGGATTTTTTTTGGATGAATTTTATATACACCGTTTTGTCATTTCGACCGAAGGGAGAAATCACACTAGAAAGTCCGCAAAGAAATTTACTACTCTTTGTAGATTTACTCGTGTGATTTCTCCCTTCGGTCGAAATGACAAACTGGTACGATGATGTTTGATTTGGTCAAGGCTATAATCAAAAAACCTTTGTCAAAGTTTAAAACTTTGACAAAGGTTCTCGTATAGTTTTGGAATTTGGATTTTAAAAATTTGGAATTTTTAGAAATCTATCTGTATTTATCATTCAATCCAACATTTGCTAAAATCATCGGAATCACTTTTTCGATTCTAGAAATCTTAGTTTTTTCCTGTTTGGCCGTTTCAATATATTCTAAAAACTCATATTGTTTGTATGGAGAAAACTTTTCAAAAGCTTCTTTTAAAGCTGGATTCTGAGTCATTTCTTTTTCTAAAAGTTCAGATACAATAGCTTCTTTTTTAGAAGGTTTAATAACTTTTCCTTGCTTTTCGTTTTCAATCGCTTCGTAAATGTATTCTAAAACTTCTTTTTCGTTTACTTCCTCTTTAGAAGTAAAACGCCATTGACGCATCGATTTTGTTTTGTCTTCTTGAGCGTTAATTAGTCTCTTTTTTTCATCTTTCAAGAAAACACCATTTAAAAACCAAATGGCAAAATAATTTTTGAAACCTCCAATTCCGATAACATTTTTTTTGTTGTAAACATAAATAGGTCCTCCCCATTTTATGGTTTCAACCAGTTCTGTTTTGTCAATAATCGATTTAAGAAAAAGAAGTTCTTCTTCCCATTGATTGACTTTGTCCCAAACGTGTTTTTTATCAGAATTCGGTTCCACTTTATCTTTTTCTTTTAGATTTTTCTGGTGCATCAAAAATTCCTGGAATTGCTGTTAATTCAGCAATTTTTACAATTACATCAGTAGCTTTCTGAATGCTTTCTGCTGGAACATATTCGTATTTTCCGTGGAAATTATGTCCGCCTGCAAAAATGTTCGGACAAGGTAATCCCATAAATGATAATTGAGAACCATCAGTTCCGCCACGAATTGGTTTAATGATGGGTTTGATGTTCAATTCTCTCATCGCTTTTTCAGCAATATCTACAATGTATTTTACAGGAAGAACTTTTTCTTTCATATTGTAATATTGATCTTTTACTTCGGCAATTACAATATCTTCGCCAAATTTCTTTGCAAATTTTTTATTGAATTGTTTCGCTAACTTATGAATCAATTCTTTTCTTTTTTCGAACTTCTTTCTGTTATGATCGCGAATAATTAATTCTAAAACGGTTTCTTCGATATTCCCTTTTATGTGGTGAACATGGAAGAAGCCTTCGTAACCTCTCGTTTCCTGTGGAGTTTCGCCTTTCGGAAGTTCATTGATATAATCATTTGCCAAAAGCATAGAATTGATCATTTTTCCTTTAGCATAACCTGGGTGAACGCTTTTTCCTTTAAAAGTAATTTTAGCTCCAGCCGCATTAAAATTTTCATATTCTAATTCACCAATTTGGCTTCCGTCCATGGTATAAGCCCATTGTGCTCCGAATTTTTCAACATCAAAATGATGTGCGCCACGTCCGATTTCTTCATCTGGAGTAAAGCCGATTCTGATTTTTCCGTGTTTGATTTCAGGATGCTGAATCAGATATTCCATTGCCGAAACGATTTCTGTAATTCCAGCTTTGTCATCAGCTCCTAATAAAGTCGTTCCGTCAGTTGTAATGATGGTTTGACCTTTATATAATAATAAATCTTTAAAGTAGTCTGGAGATAAAACGATATTTTTCTCAGCATTCAAAATAATATCTTTTCCATCGTAGTTTTCAACGATTTGCGGTTTTACATTCGCTCCGCTAAAATCTGGAGAAGTGTCAAAATGAGAAACAAAACCAATTGTTGGCACTTCATGATCAACATTGCTAGGAAGCGTTGCCATGATATAAGCTTTGTCATCTATAGTTACATCTTCTAGGCCAATTGCTTTTAGTTCGTCAACTAATTTATTGGCAAGATTCCATTGTTTCTGCGTACTTGGCGTTGTTTGTGAATTTGGATCCGATTCGGTATCAATTGTTACATAACTGATAAAGCGATCTATGATATGTTGCATTTTTTTGAATTTTTAGCAAATATAGAAAATTTTTTCTGCTAAGAAATTTAGCTTTCAATATCTGAATTAATAAAAAAAGGGATTCTATATTGAATCCCTTTCTGGTATTTTAGGTTTGTTATTTGCTTTTTACACATCTAAAACCAACGTGATTTGCAGCAGATCTAATTTCGCCTTTTCCTCTTGTTCCAACCATGTATCTAGTACAGTATTGATCGGTGCATAAAAACGAACCGCCACGATGCACACGTTTTATTTCAGATGGATCGCTTGGATCGTAATAAGCATCTGGCCCTTGAGGATTTCTGGTTACTTTTCCACTTTCTGCTAATGATTTGTAGTAATCTACACTGTACCAATCATGTACCCATTCCCATACATTTCCAGCAATATCATAAAGGCCGTATGCATTTGGAGCATATTGTTTTGTTGGAGCAATTCCTTTAAAACCATCTTCTCCGGTATCTCCATCTTTAATTGGAAAGTGTCCTTGGTAAATGTTTGCTTGAAATTTTCCTTTTGGTTTTAAATCATTTCCCCAAGCATAAAGATTTCCAGTTTTACCACCTCGTGCAGCAAACTCCCATTCTGCTTCTGTTGGAAGTCTTTTTCCTGCCCATTTTGCATAAGCTTCAGCATCTTCGTAAACAACGTGAACAACAGGATATTTTTCTTTTCCTATAATGGTACTTTGCGGCCCTTCAGGGTGTCTCCAATCAGCACCTGGTTCGTAACGCCACCACTGTAAAAAATTGTTTAAATTTACTGCAGAAGGAGTAGGAGTAAAGACCACAGAACCAGTAACTAAATCTTCCTCATTTGCGGTTGGAAATTCTTCTTTTGTTGGTTTCTGTTCAGCAACAGTAACGTAACCAGTTGCTTTTACAAACTTTTCAAATTCTTCGTTGGTTACTTCGGTTTCATCCATATAATAACCATCTACATACACTCTGTGTATAGGTGCGGCATCTTTGGTCACGCCTTTAATACTACATAAACTTTCATCTTCAACATTGGTTCCCATTGAGAATTCGCCACCAGGAATCCAGACCATGCCTTTTGGTGTTTTTTCAGCAGGTTTAAATTTATTTTCTACAGTTGGTTTAAATTCAGATTCTAGATTAGTGGGAGTTTCGTGACATTCAGCAACTGTTTTTTCTGCTTTATCATTTGTGAATTTAGTGTAACTGTAAGCAATTGAAATAATGGACAATGTGAGTAACGCAAAGATCCAAAAGGTTTTGTTTTTCATGGTTTATTATTTTTGAGCTTATAATGGTTGTCAATAGTGGGCATAAAATTAGGCAAAATAACTTTTAAAGTTATAGTAATTTTATAGAATTAATAAAATTTAATTATTCTTTTTCAACCTGAACTACCTCATATTTATTTTTTCCATCAATTTGCACGGGCTGATAATAAGTTTCACCAAATTTTACATATTTAGCATCGCCTATTGTCACTTCTTCTCCGCCTTCCGGCAAATTTTCTACTATTGTTCCGGCAGTAGGAGCAACGACAGTGTATTTTCCTCCATCTTTTTCATAATATGTTCCACCATAATAGTAATTATTTACGGTTCCAGTATTTACGGTTTCTGCTCCGCTTGGAATATTGTTTACAGTACCGCCGACTGGTGCGGGAACTGCCGTATAGCCACCGTTGGATGAGGTATACCAAACTCCCTGATCGTAATGATACTGTGTGCTTTCTACACTAACAACAATTGCCGTAACAGCTAAAGTGGCTACAAAAAATCCCCAAGGATGCCAAACTGGTCCCCAGTAGAAAGGTACATAAGGACGCGGATAATATGGATGATAACAATTGTATCTGTAACCCCCATAAGCATATGGTGGACGCACGTATGGGCGAGGTCCAGGTCTTACTACAGTGTTACGATTGTTCTGTACATAAATGTTATTATTAACATTGATATTATTTCTGTTTCTGTTGACAGTATTGCCGCTTATGTTGGTGTTTCTGTTGCCAACATTGTTTCTATTTACAGTATTATTTCTATTTACTGTGTTGTTTCTGTTTGTAGTATTATTTCTGTTGGAATTATTTGACGGCCTTGTAATTTGAGTCCCAGATTTGTTGGCTCCAGGTCTAGTTGTTGAAGGTCTAGTCGTCGCTGCGGGTCTAGTTGTACTTGGCCTTGTTACATTTGGTCTAGACTGAGTTGCAGGCCTTGCTTGTCTAGTATGAGTTGCTCCACCGCCTCCGCGTGCTCCTCCACCGCGAACTCCGCCTCCATGACGTTGCGCTAAACTATCAATTGAAATAAAGAAAAGAGTTCCGATTAAGAAAGCTAAAAGAGCTGGTCTTTTTACTGTTTTGGATATGTTTTTCATATTCAATAATTTATGTGATTTAAAGTTATGAAAAAAAATGTTTGATTTTTGTTAATGAGTTAAAAGTTTAAATTACAATGAAATATCCCATTGTATTCTAAATCGCCAGCCTTCTTGTAAAGGAAGTGTTTTATCTTGAAAACTAAAATAACTTACCTCTGAAGTGAGTTTGTTTTTATGTCCTTTGAAAAACCAATTAAATGCCAATGTAGACTCGTCTTGTCTATTTTCTCTAATAGAATTATCAGGTCTATATGCGGCATGCCGTCCAGCCATTTCTAAATGTTTTGGCCACCAGTCAAAAACATTATGAAAGAAATATCCAGCTTGAACGTAATACCCTTTCATAGTAGTCATGTCGTTATTATTGTATTTATCAATGATTTCTTTGGTATGCCATTCGCTCTGCCACGAAAAGCCGCGGTACATAAAAGCGCTTTCCAAATTCCATTGATTGACTCTGTATTGTCCTGGCAGGCCATCTTCAAATCCGTCTAAAGAACCTCCTCCTGCTTGCGAGAAACGAGTGTAAGGGCTTCGGTTTGTGATGGCTGAAAAGGCAATAATCGGAGTTGGTTTTTCATGAAATTCTAAATCGCAGCCTTCAAAATCAAGAAATCTTCCTAAAAAATTCCATTGTGCTCTTCCAAAATACAT
>NZ_DHEI01000157.1:7458-13251 GCF_002399805.1 Flavobacterium sp. UBA4854 | reverse complement strand
AATGTAGTTTCAGAGTAGCAACAAGGATTGTCATCGTGACTTACCCTAACAGTAATCGTTTCTCTATCTTTAACTGTATTTGCGAATGGGTTTGGCAATGTTTCATACTTATTGCCTTTGCTGTCTATGAAAGTAACTGTTTTTTCAGTTTGAGTTCCCAAAACCTGCTGTGTAACTGTTGAAGTATCAAAAGAGGTAGAAAATCCTGTGTTTAAACTATTTTCGCAAGCGTAAATATTATTGATTCCATATGCTTTAGGCGGTTCTTTCACATCAATTGTTTCCGATAAATTTTCAACAGTTCCATCTTTGCCAGTAACCTTGGCGGTAATAGTATATTTTCCATCGGCCGAAAAATCATGAAAGGGAGATAAATCTGTAGAAACATTATTTGTTCCTGAATCTGGATCTCCGAAATCCCATATAATTGAAGCAATTTTTGACTGATCACTAACACTAAATTCTTTTAAGAATTCAGAACAGATATTCGAAATGTTCATTTCAAAAACATTATTTTTAACCTTATTTACATTTCCTGTCACGTTGATATAAAAATTGGCTTGCGGTTTTCCAAAATCGGCAGTCGAAACATAGCCATTTCCAAGATCAGGATATCCTACTAGTGCTGTACAACCTCGTTGCCATGACACACCCTCACTTTGTGTTGTACCCGCTATAAAGGCAACTCCATCTCCATAAACAATTCCTTTATGAACTTCTACCAGAATTTTTTTTACACCAGCTGGAATTTTGATTGGTTTATCAAAATCTACTTGTATAATCTGAGAGTTCTCATCAATACTCGGCCGCAGCTCTTCATATTGACTGCTTCCTATTAATTTTTTTTCAGAAAAAGAACATGGGAAATTATCATCAATTTCATAGATATTAAAACTAATTTCAGCTAGCCAACCTGTTTTGTTAATTCCAACTTGCCCCGAATTAATTATAAATTCCTCATTATTTGATATACCAAAATCTTTTAAGTTAAAAGTTCTTGCCCAATAAATATATGCCGATGTACATGAATGTATACCAGTATCTATTAATTCGTCATTGAGGTTATGTGAAATTCTAGTGATTGGCCCTAAACTTTTTGTATCAAATACTTCGCCCGTCACATTGATATAAAAATTTGCATCTGGAACAGGAATAGTCAAATCTGTAGTACGCGATAGTCCATGATTTAAGTCACAGCCTAAATACCACGATTCTCCATTGTCTTGTGCAGTACCCGCAATAAAGACTTCTCCCGACTTTGGATTATAAATATCTTTTATCTTATGCACTGTGACCATTATTCTTTTAGTTCCGGCCGGAACAACTATTGGTTCATCAAAATCAAACTGGAAAATTTCTGGAGCACCATTAATAACTCTCGTTGGGTTAAAACTGCGGCTTCCAAGCACCGTTCTTGGAAATGAAGAATAAAAGAAAACAGGAAAATTGTCGTCGATACTATAGACGGTAAAATATAAATTTGAACCTTCATCAGATTTACTAATTCCAATTTGTCCCGATCTAATAACAAATTGTTCGTTTGGTTTTATACCAAAATCTGATAATGTAAATAATTTCGACCAAGCTTCATCTCTATCGCAAGTATACATACTAGTCTTAACAAGTGTTGTTCCAACATTATGGGTCAATGTTATCTGCGCATTTATGCATTGAAAAAACAGAAAAAATAAAAACGAAATTGCTGTATTAAATTTGTTTTTTTGATTTATAGTTATTCTCATTTAAGTAATTTTTGGCCTCTCTTTTAAATTTTTAGGTTTGATTATTAACTCCAAATATAAGAATCAAATGACAGAAATAGGGTTGAAAAAATATTTCTTTGAAACTAAATAATATTCAAAACAAAAAACCCCGAAAGTCAGACACTTTCGAGGTTTTTAGAGAATTACTAAACTAATTAACAGATTCTAAAACTATTTTTTTACCGAGAATTTAAAAGTAGTTTTAGTTTTATAATTTTCTCCAGGGTTTAGAACTGTTGTTGGAAAATTTTTCTGGTTTGGAGAATCTGGATAATGTTCTGTTTCTAAACATAATCCTGTTCTATGTGCAAAAGTTCCTCCGTTTGGCATTGGCAACGTTCCGTCAAGGAAATTTCCAGAATAGAACTGAATTCCAGGCTCGTCTGTTGTCATTTCCATAACTCTTCCGCTTGCTGCGTGGTATACTTTTGCTATGATTGTTTTTCCTTTTTCAGGGTTATTCAACACCCAGCAGTGATCGTAACCTTTTCCTTTTTGTAATTGATCATTTTTAGCATTAATGTCTTTTCCAATTAATTTTGGCGTTCTGAAATCGAAAGGCGTACCAGCAACATCTTCTAATTTTCCTGTCGGAATCAAATCTGCATCAACTGGAACTAATTTATCTGCATTTAATGTCAATTCGTGATCTAAGATTGTTTTGGTGAAATCTCCAGATAAATTGAAATAAGAATGCTGTGTTAAGTTAACAACCGTTTTTTTGTCTGTTGTTGCTTCGTATAAAACTTCTAACTGATTATCATTTGTCAATGTATAAGTCACAAAAACCTTTAAGTTTCCAGGATAACCTTCTTCCATATCTTTACTTAGGTAAGACAATTTTAATGAAGCTGTTTCACCAGATTTAACCTCATCAGCTTTCCAAACCACATTAAAAAATCCTTGCGGACCACCGTGCAAAGCATTTGGTGCATTGTTAATTGCCAATTGATATTCTTTTCCATCTAATGAAAATTTACCTTTTGCAATTCTATTTCCGTATCTTCCAATTAAAGCTCCAAAAAATGGATTTTCTTTTTCGTATTGCGCTAGAGAACTGAATCCGATTACTACATTTTCTGAAACGCCTTCTTTATTAGGCACTTTCAAATCTGTAATTCTTCCGCCAAAAGTGATGATGTCTACTTCCATCCCGTTTTGGTTTTTCAGTTTATAGCTTTCTACTTTTTCGCCTTTAGCAGTAGTTCCGTATTCCGATTTGTCAATTGTAACTAAAGCTTTTGCATCGGTTTCAGCTTTTTCTGTATCAGCTTTTTTATCGCCTTTACACTGAACTGAAACTATAGCAATACCAAGCATGCTTAATATGAAAAGAGAGCGTTTTAATACATTCATAAATGATAATTTTGGGTTTGTAAAAAAGTTAAATGTTAGATGTAAATTGTTAGATGTGAAATTTAATCATTTTAAAAATGTAAAAATTACCTTTTTAAGTTTTTTCACATTTTACATCTTACAAATTACATTTTACCGCCTTATAGTCCGTGTTGGAATAAATGGAAATAGGCTTCGTTAGCATTGATTTTATCTTTAAACTCTCTTACAGTTGTTTTTTCATCAATTACCAATAATTCGATTCCTGCGATATCTGCGAAATCTTCCATATATTCTGTTGTAATAGATTGGCTGTAAACCGTGTGGTGCGCTCCTCCAGCCAAAATCCAAGCTGTTGCTGCAACTTCTAAATTTGGCTTACAATCCCATAGAACGCGTGCAACTGGAAGTTTTGGTAATTCTGCCATTGGTTTAACTGCTTCAACCTCGTTTACAATTAAACGGAAACGAGTTCCCATATCAACCAAAGAAACATTGATTGCATCTCCTGCAGGAGAATTAAACACCAAACGAGCTGGATCTTCTTTCCCGCCAATTCCTAATGGATGTACTTCGCAAGAAGGTTTTCCGTCAGCAATAGATGGACAGATTTCCAACATGTGAGATCCTAAAACGTATGATTTTTGCGGTGTGAAATGATATGTGTAATCTTCCATGAAAGAAGTTCCACCTTCTAAACCAATACACATTACTTTTAAAGCTCTAACCATTGCAGCTGTTTTCCAGTCTCCTTCTCCACCAAAACCATAACCATCGGCCATTAATCTTTGTGTTGCAATTCCTGGCAATTGTTTCCAAACGCCAAGGTTTTCAAATGTATCTGTAAAAGCTCCAAATCCTCCTTCTTCAAGAAAAGCTCTTAATCCTAATTCAATTTTTGCTGCTTCTACTAATGAACTTCTTTGTGCTCCACCTTCTTTTAAAGAATCAGTTAAGTTATAAGAAGACTCATAAACTGCCAATAAATCAGCTAATTGTTTGTCTGTTACTTTCTCGATATGTTTTGTAACATCTGAAGAATCGTATCCGTTTACCGACATTCCGAAACGAATTTGAGCCTCAACTTTGTCACCTTCTGTAACGGCAACTTCACGCATATTGTCACCAATACGAGCTACTTTTAGGTTTTGAAGTTCGTCCCATCCCAAAACCACTCTTGACCAGATTCCTAGTTGTTTTTGAACTCTTTGATCTTCCCAATGCCCAACTACAACTTTACGTTTTTTACGTAATCTAGACATCATGAAACCAAATTCACGATCTCCGTGAGCCGATTGGTTCAAGTTCATGAAATCCATGTCGATGCTTCCCCACGGAATTTCAGCATTGTATTGTGTATGCAAATGGCATAATGGTTTTTTAAGAATATTTAATCCGCCAATCCACATTTTTGCTGGAGAGAAAGTGTGCATCCACGCAATAATTCCGATACAGTTTTTCTCAGAATTCGCGGCCAAACAAACGTCTAAAATCTGCGAAGGAGATTTTACCACATCTTTGTAAACCACTTTTACTGGAATTGAAGATGAAGCATCTAATCCTTTTGCCATTATTTGAGAATGTTCTGCTACTTTTCTAAGTGTTTCTTCACCGTATAATTCTTGGCTTCCTACTACAAACCATACTTCTTTTTGAGAGATATCTATCATTGTTTTTGTTTATTTTGTTTCAAGTTTCAGGTTTCAGGTTGTTGGAATCTGAAAAAGCTTGAATTGTTGTTTTATTGTTTTGTTTATGTTTGTTTCACGTTCCAAGCTTCACGTTCCAACAACTTGAAACTTGAAACAAAGAAAACCTGAAACAAAATTATCACTGTCCGTAATACGAATCTTTTCCGTGTTTACGGTTGTAATGTTTCTTTATTAATGAATCTTTTAATCTTGGTGCATTTGGGTTTATTTGTAAAGTCAAATACGCCATTTCGGCAACTACTTCTAAAACTTTACTGTTGTAAACTGCTTTTGCCGCATTTTTTCCCCACGCAAACGGACCGTGATTTCCAATTAAAATCATTTCTACTTCTTCGTATGAAAGATTTTTTTCTTTGAAACAATCCAAAATCTGAATTCCGGTATTGTGCTCATAGTTTCCTTCGATTAAATGATCTGCCATCGGGGGCGCACACGGAATATCAGCCGTTAAGTGATCGGCATGCGTTGTTCCGAAAATTGGAATATCTTGCTGCGATTGTGCCCAAGCCACAGAATATGTTGCGTGTGTATGTGCAACGCCACCAATATTTGGCCAATTTTTGTATAAATAAGCGTGTGTTTTCGTGTCAGATGACGGACGCATTGTGCCTTCGATAACATTATTATCGAAATCGACAATTACGATATCTTCAGGTTTTAAATCTTCGTAAGGAACACCGCTTGGTTTAATGGCAAAAACACCATTTTTTCTGTCAACGGCACTTACATTTCCGAAAGTATACACCACCAAATTCAATGCATTTAACTGCATGTTGGCTTCGTAACATTCTTGTTTTAAATCTTTATAAAGAGAACTCATTTTGAGAAATTTTAATAGTTGGATCTGCGAAAGCACTTAATTGTTCGTATGCTAAAAGCAGTTTATGATACGCTTCAACCTTGTGTGTTTGAGGGAAATATTCTCCATCAAAATCACTTCCGATTTTCTGGCTTGCTTCGATTACGTTTGGATAAATTCCGGC
>NZ_DHEI01000157.1:5599-7151 GCF_002399805.1 Flavobacterium sp. UBA4854 | reverse complement strand
GCTCCAAAACAGATTGCGTTTACTAAAGCTTTGAAAATATGAGGTGCTTTTGTTCCTAAAGAAAGGTTCGAAATGGCACTTTTCACTTCCTGATTCGCATCTGGAGTTCTACGTCCATTGATCCAATCTAGAGCAATTGGAAGACTTTCTGAAACTGGGATTTTCTCTGCTTCTTTCGTCAATTCAACAATTAATTTATCGCTGAATTCTTCTCTTAACTGTTCTTTTTGAGCATCATTTAAAACAGAAGATGTTCCTAATAAATGTTCCGTTGGCCACATTAAAAGTTCTTTGTACCAAGCCAATAAATCACCAAAAGCAGATTGTCCTGCTTCTAAACCAATAAATCCTGGAATAACAGAACCGTCAACTTGACCGCAGATTCCGCGAACGGTTTTTGTTCCAACCTCATCATAAGAACCCACTAGAATATCACAAGTTGAAGTTCCCATAACACGAACCAAAGTATTTTCTTCGATTTTAGCTCCAACTGCTCCAGAATGCGCATCAAAAGTTCCAACAGCCACAACTGTTTCTGTCGAAAGCCCTAGACGATCTGCCCATTCTTGGCTTAATTTTCCAGCAACTAAGTCTGACGTATAAGTTTCATCATATAAATTGCCACGTAAAGTCGCTAAATATGGATGCAGTTTTTCTAAGAATTCAACTGGCGGTAATCCGTTCCAGTCTGCGTGCCACATGGCTTTATGTCCTGCTGCGCAACGGCTTCTTTTGAAGGTTTTTAAATCTTTATCTTCAATTAACAAATACGTCATTAAATCGCAGTGCTCCATCCAAGTGTGCGCTGCATTTCTAACCGCTTCGTCTTGTCTTGCAATGTGAAGAATTTTTGCCCAAAACCATTCAGAAGAATAAATTCCTCCAACGTATTTTGTAACATCTTCTCCGCCCCAGCTTACTGCCAGTTCGTTAATTTCGTTTGCCTCATTTATAGAAGTATGATCTTTCCATAAAACCATCATCGCATTTGGGTTTTCTTCAAAACCTTTTGTCAATGCTAATGGTGTTCCATCTGCTGTAACTGGAACTGGTGAAGATCCTGTTGTATCAATACAGATTCCGCGAACCAATGCCGGATCAACATTACTTTCTTTTACAACATTTTGAATTGTAATTTCCAATCCTTCGATATGATCCAAAGGATGCTGACGAAATTGGTTTATAGAAGCGTCACAATATTGCTTGTTTTTCCATCTTTTGTAATGAGAAACATTCGATGCCAACTCCTGCCCATTTTCTGTGTCAATAAGCACCGCACGAACAGAATCTGTTCCGTAGTCCAATCCTATTACATAATTTTTCATTCGTATTTTATTTTAAAATATTGACAAATATAATTATTAAAATTTTATAAGTGTACAAAAAACACTTAATAAAATTCTGCTCCGTAATTTTTACAAAAAATGCATCAAAACAAAGATTTAAGCCTAAAACAGAAAATAAATGTCAATGTTACATTTATAATGTTGCGATTATTTCATCTTAATCTTCAAAATGGTCACAGAATAAGCTGGAAAATTGTACTAAACTT
>NZ_DHEI01000157.1:0-5449 GCF_002399805.1 Flavobacterium sp. UBA4854 | reverse complement strand
TACTTTCGGACTAATTTTCGTCATTATTATTTGACGTTTTTAGTTAAATTCGAATACTGGTGTACCGTTTTTATCAAATTTTAATTTCATCATTCTTGCATGACGATTAGGATCATACAGCGGATCTGCAATAATTTCTTTCAACGGTCTTTTATCTGTCGCAGGCACAACTTTTGGATCGCCAACAGCTTTTTCGTAATCTCTTGCATGATAAATTACTAATGGTTCTCCGTTTTCATCTACTGTAAACGAGTTATGTCCTGGTCCATAAATTTTCTTTGCTTCGTTGGTTTTTAATACGGGATATCTGGATTTTTTCCAAGAATTTCTATCTAGTAAATCAGCGTTTTCATCTGCTTCCATCATTCCCATACTGTAACAAGAACCAGTAGCACTTGCTGAAAAAGTAATGTAAATTTTCCCTTTGTGTTTAAGAACTGCAGGACCTTCATTTACCCAAAAACCTATGCGTTCCCAATCATAATCTGGAGTCGTTAGCATAAATTGAACTGTTTTTAGTTTTACGGGTGATTCCATTTCGGCTAAATACAAATTAGAAGCTGCGAACTGTCCGCCTGTTTTTTCTGCCCAACAGAAATAGCGTTTATTTTTATGCTCAAATACAGTCCCGTCCAGAGAAAAATCGGTAAAGCTTTTTGGATCTGCGTCAGCCGCCTGCATTTGCCCAAGTTCAATCCACTTGTCGTGTAAAGGATCCTGGCCTGTACACTCCAAAACATACGGTCTTAATTTCCAAATATCATTTTCTTCGCTTGCTGCAAAATACACGTACCATTTTCCATCTAAATAATGAATTTCAGGAGCCCAAACATGACGGCTCATTGGTCCGCTCTTATGTTTTTCCCAGACTCTAAAGGTTTCAGCATTTTGAAGTTCATCAATAGACTTGGCACGTCTTAACTCTATAGCATCGTAGGTTGGTATCGATCCTGTAAAATAGTAATACCCATCTGTATGTTTATAGATAAAAGGATCTGCTCTTTGCAAAACAATAGGTTTATTAGTTAAAGTTGTTTTTGTAGTGGCCGCTTCTTTTTTAGGCAACTCTTTTTCTGCTTTTTTATCTGTACAGGAAGAAACACTTACAAAAACAATGGCTGAAAGTGCCCAATTTTTTAATAGGTTTGTTTGCATGTTATATTGGTTTGTTTGCATTTAATTTATTGTGAGAAATTCAGTCTTTAAAGTCAATCCATACTTTCATTTTCCCAACTCCGCGATTTGACCAAGAATAATATGGAATGGCTTTGAATTTTGAATTTTCGATCACATTTACACCTTGCAATAAATTCGCTTCTTTTCTCACTTTGAAAGTATCTGAAGAAGAAATATCGATTTTATCAAAGTTGTTTTTATTGTCGATTTCTTCAACAGCGTAAACTAATGGACCATATTCTAAAGACACTTTGTTTTTGTTTGTTTCTACTTTAGAATTCGTTTCAACTTCTTGAACTTCCATCGGGAAATTAAGAGCGATTTTGTCTCCTTTTTTCCAATTTCTGGTCACATTGAAATAGCCGTTTTCAGGCTGAATGGCCAATACTTCTCCGTTTACAGTAATAGTTGGTTTTTGAGTCGAAGCTTTTTTATACGTATATAAATCTCCTGGTAAAACTTCATTTCTTGCCCAGCCTGGAACTCTAAGTTTAATCGTGAATTTGCTTTCTTTTTTAGGATTAACTGAGATTCCAACTTTTCCGTTCCAAGGATAAGAAGTCTGTTGCGAAATCTGTAAATCTGTTTTTCCTAATGTGAAAGAAGCATTGTTTGAAGCATATAAATTCACATACAAATCGTTTTTTGTTTTGGAATAAATCAATCCTGGAATTGATGGAATAAAACGAATTAAATTTGTCGGACAACAAGAACAATCAAACCAACCTTGACGTGTACAAGAACCTCTGTTTGATTTGTAAACACCATCTGCTTCTAAGGCATTTGGATAGAAAAATTGTTTTCCGTCAAGCGAAATACCTGAAATTAATCCGTTGTACATTGTTCTTTCGATGACATCAAAATACTCTGATTTTCCGTATAAATTATGTAATCTGTGATTCCAATACACATCACCAATTGCTGCACAAGTTTCATTGTAAGCCGTTAGATTTGGCAATTCGTAATTAGCTCCAAAAGCTTCTCCATCATGTCTCGATCCTATTCCGCCTGTGATGTACATTTTTTTGTTTACCATATTATTCCATATCGTATTTACAGCATTTTCATAGGCTTTATCCTTAGTCAGTGCCACAATATCTGTCATTCCTGCATACATATAAACGGCACGAACGGCGTGTCCTACAGCTTCTTTTTGTTCTATAACCGGCATGTGATCCTGAGCATATTCTCCGTATAATTTATGATTATTAGGATTTCCGCGATTGTCCAAATAGTATTTTGCCAATTTCAGATAATCTTCTTTTCCAGTAATTTGATATAATTTCAATAACCCAGTTTCTACAATCTGATGTCCTGGAACTCCTTTTACCTGTCCTGGATTATCGCCAAAAGTTCTTACCAACATATCGGCAGCTTTTATGGCAATGTCTAGGAAATTGGTTTTTCCTGTTGCTTCGTAATGGACGATAGCAGCTTCAATTAAATGTCCCGGATTATACAATTCGTGGCTAATCTGTAAAGATTCCCAACGTTTTCCTTCGATTACAGGAACCCAAGGTGCTGGCGGTTTTGCAGGATTTATAGTTCTCCAAGTTGTAATATATCCATCTGGCTCTTGACCAATTTTTACAATGGCAATCATAGAATCCAAAACTCTTTCCAATTTCGGATTTGGTGCGCTAATTAAAGTATTCGACGCTCCTTCGATAATTTTGTAAACATCGGTATCATCAAAAGGCATATCTCCTCTTGTTGTTCCTGTTTTTTGTTTTCCGGCAATTAAAAAGTTCTCAAAACGACCTTCTTCATCACATTTTTTAATAGCATATTCTATCGTTACTTCCTGTACTCTTTTAATAATTGGAAGCCAGAAAGAATCAGTTAGTTTTACATTTTGAATGTTAACCGGTTCGATTTCGTAACCTGCTTTTAAGGCCGATGTTTTATTCTGCACCACATGGTTTTTGGTCTCTTTACAGGAAACCAAAACTAGAAGTGACATGAAAATCGTTAAAATTGGTAAGTTGTATTTCATCATTACTTTTGTATTCTATTTTAAAACAGGCCATAAATCGGCGTCCCATTGCATTTCTCGAATTACTAATCTTGGCGTTCCTTTGGTTTTCTTTTCATAAGCATGGTAAAACATATAATCTTTTCCGTCAAAAGTATAAGCGCTGTTATGTCCTACTCCAAAATAGTTTTCGTCGCCTTGAACTACTAAACTTCCTCCGCCTTGATCGAGTTGTTTTCCTTCTTTATCCAAATAAGGTCCCGTTACATTTTTAGATCTTCCAACAACGACTTTATAAGTGCTTTTTTCTCCACGACAGCATAAATCCCAAGAAAGAAATTGATAATAATAACCATTTTTCTTAAAGATAAAAGGAGCTTCGAGCGCGCCATCTCCTGGGTCTGAATCTGCTAATTCGAAAGTTCTTTTGCGTTTTGCAATCGTATGCCATTCTTGAGGTTCTGCAATTGATTTTAAGTCAGGATTCAATTTTACCAATTTCAATCCTTCCCAAAAAGAACCAAATGAAAGCCAAGGCGTACTATTTTCATCAAAAACCAAATTCGGATCAATGGCATTCCACATATCTCTGTTTGGCTGTGATTGAATTACAATTCCCTGATCGACCCATTTGTAGTTTTTATCTTTTGGATCTAAAGTCGTATTAGTGGCAACACCAATTGCTGATGTATTTTTAGCAAAAGCAGAAACAGAATAATACAAATAATAGGTGTTGTTGTGAAATGAAATATCTGGCGCCCAAATATGATTTTTAAAATCAGCCGCAACGCCATCTGCCCAAATTGGTTTTTCGGCAAAAACCTGTGGTTCTTTATTCCATTTTTTCAAATCTTTTGAACTAAAAACACTGATTCCGTTTCCTGTACAAAATAGATAATAAGTGTCTTTTTGTTTGAAGACCACTGGATCGTGAACTACAATTTCCTGCGCCATAACTATTGAAGTTATTAGCATCAGAAAAACGGTAATTGCATATTTTATGTTTTTGTAAACCATATAAGTGATATAAGTTAAGTTTAAGTTTGGTTACTGAAAACTTTTATTAAATCATATAAGCAAAGCTTGTAACTGAAAACTGCGACTGAGAACTAAAAACTATTGAATTCCCTCAGATGTCATTACGACGCGTTTCATCGTTCCGTCTTTGTTATAAAATAATTTATCGACACAAACCGATCTTCTAAAACTTCCTCCATTTGGTTTTGATGCTCCGTTGTGATAAATAAAATACGATTGCCCTTTAAAATTAATTATTGATTGATGATTTGTATTACTGTTTCCTGCTAATTCATTCAAAATCCCTTTAAATTCCCAAGGACCTGTAATTGATTTGCTCATGGCGTAGGCAATTTTCTCTGGAAACTCATAAGCGTATGACAAATAATACCAGCCGTTATGTTTATGGATCCAAGGTGCTTCAGTGAAATTTGGCAGTTTTATGTGATGAATTTCGCCTTCTATTTCCGTCATGTTTTCTTTTAATTTGGCATAATGACAAGCTGTATTTCCCCAAAACAGATAGGCTTGTCCGTCAGTATCGATATAAACTGTTGGGTCGATATCGTCCCAGCTTATATCGCTAAATTTGGTCATGTCGTTGGTAATTAATGCTTTTCCTAATGCATCTTTAAAAGGTCCAAGTGGATTATCTGCCACAGCAACTCCAATCGATTTTCCTGGAACAGTACCATGTTCAACTGTTACATACCAATAAAATTTTCCGTTTCTTTCTATTACCTGAGAAGCCCATGCGTCACTTTTTGCCCATTTAAAATCGGTTACTTTCAGCGGAACCGGATGCGATTCCCATTTTTTCATGTCAGAAGAAGAATACACCAGCCATTCATTCATTTTATAAAAATTAAAATCGTTTGGCGCTTCATCATGACCGGCATACAAATACACTTTGTCTTTGTAAACCAATGCTGCAGGATCTCCAGTATATTTATCTGTAATAATAGGATTATTGAATTTTACCGATTGTGCAGTTCCTACAATCGATAAAAACAAAATGGACAGGCTTGTAAATAGGTTTTTCATTGTTACTTTATTTTTTTGCCACAGATTTCACAGATTAAAATGATTTATTTTATAATCTTTGGCTTTATTTTTTTGCCACGAATTGCACCAATTTTCTCGAATTTTAAAATAATGTGAATTAGTGAAATTCACACAATTTTACTTCACGCAGATTTTTTAATCTGTGAAATCTGTGGCATTACTCTAATTTATTTTTTTACCCCAAACTGCTATTCCAGCACTATTGATTCCGGTATA
>NZ_DHEI01000068.1:28344-29230 GCF_002399805.1 Flavobacterium sp. UBA4854 | reverse complement strand
AAAAATGCAATCATTGCCCATAAGTTTCCTGAAACTAACCAATAGTAAATAACCGTAAAAAGATATGCCCAACCGATTAAACCAAGTATTCCCCACCATTTTGGCGTCATTCCTCTTTCTCCAGTATCTCGAACATATAAAAAGTACAATGTTATGAGAACTAAAATTCCTCCATATTGAAGCACATTTTTTAACCAAACAGGAAAATCTTTTGGATATTTATTCCAAATCGGAATTGGCATTGCATATGCTAAAAGCGCCCAAAGCACTGGCGTAATTATCATTTTAGAAGCATCATAACCATATTCGGAATTGACCATAAAAACGCCAATTATGATAAGTGCAATAGCTCTTTTTAATGTATGCGTCCAAATTGTTTTAGGAATGTCTCCTTTTATAAGTCTAGCATTAAAAGCAAATGGAATAGACATTCCGACAATAAATAAAAAAGCAGGAAAAACTACATCAACAAAAGTCATGGCATCTGCATCTGCAGGCATATGCCTCATCCATTGTGGTACTTTTTGTATACTTGCCAACTCATTTACAAAAATCATTACAAAAATGGTAATTCCACGCAAAGCATCTATAGAAACAATACGCTGATTAAACAGATTCTCTTTTATTTTCATAATTTTTTACTTTTTTACTAAAAATCAAATATAACATAATTCTAAAATGTCTGGTTACAAATTCTAGATTAATTTTGCGCCTTATAAAACTGATTTTTACATTTTTGTCACATGTTATCATTCCTCAAATCAAAACCCATTTTAAAAGACCTACTTGGCGGAAATTTTGTAGATATTCATTCTCATGTTTTGCCAGGGATTGATGATGGAGCAAGAAACATTACAAAATCAACAGAATTGGTTTTGTCTTTGCA
>NZ_DHEI01000068.1:14757-28147 GCF_002399805.1 Flavobacterium sp. UBA4854 | reverse complement strand
CAAAAAGCTTTAGAAGAAAATAAAATTAAAATGCCACTTCAGGCTGCGGCAGAATATTTTATAGACAGCTGGTTCGAAAATCATTTCAAAGAAGAAAAACTTCTGACTTTAAAAGACAATTATGTTCTAGTTGAAATGTCTTATCAAAATGCTCCTTTAAATATTTATAAAACTATTTTTGAGATTCAATTAGCAGGTTATATTCCTGTTTTGGCACATCCTGAACGTTATGTTTTTTATCACAATGCGTTTTCTGAATACGAAAAATTAAAAAATGCGGGGTGTGTTTTTCAACTAAATTTACTTTCTACTGTAGATTATTATGGCTCTAAAATCGGGAAAATTGCTGACGAACTTTTAGCGAAAGGAATGTACACTTTTTGCGGAACCGATGTTCATCATAAAAAACACATCGAAGCTTTTGACGAAAAAGTAAAAATTAAAAATATTGATTCTTTAAAAGAGATTATCGCTAACAATCAATTCTTTAAATTCTAAAAAAGTTTAGTAAGCGTTTTCCTCACCTTTAAAAATATTGATAACAGTTTTTACGATAATCTTTATATCAAGCAAAAAGCTCCAGTTTTCGATGTACCAAATATCGTATTCTACTCTATTTTCCATATCGCTTAGAACTTTTGTTTCGCCTCTAAAACCATTTACTTGCGCCCAACCCGTAATTCCAGGTTTTGCGTATTGACGCACCAAATAATTATTGATTAAATCACTGTATTCTTTGGCAAGATTAACCATATGCGGTCTTGGCCCAACAACCGACATGTCTCCAAAAAAGACATTAAAAAACTGAGGCAGTTCGTCGATACTAGTTTTACGAATAAAACCACCAAATCTAGTTATACGACTATCTCCTTTTTGTGCCTGTTTATTATGAGCAAGACCATTTATATACATGCTTCTAAATTTAAGACATGTAAAAGATCGATTATCTCTACCCGATCTTTCTTGTTTAAAAAACACAGGACCAGGCGATTCTAGTTTTATAATTATCATAATAATTGGAAACAGCCAAGGAAAAACCAGCAAGATTACCAAACCTGAAAAACAAATATCAAAAATCTTTTTGAGAAGTCTGTTTGAAGCAAATTCCAGAGGTTCTGGACGAAACATTAAAACAGGTGTGTTTTCATAAAACGCAACCTCTACTTTACTTGCTTTTGTATACAGCTGAAAATCTGGAATAAATTTAATACGAACCATGTTCTGCTCACAAATTTTGGTTAGTTCGTTAATGATTTCAATGTTGTCAATATGCAATGCCACATACATTTCATCTACTTCATTCTCGTTCAAAAATGCTTTAATATCTTCAAAATCTCCGATAATCAAATTGGGATCAACAATTTTCTGATCCTTTTTTTCGTCAAAAAATCCTAAAAAACGATATCCGTAAGTCAAGTCTTTCGCTAGTACTTTTCGAATTTTTTCTCCAGAC
Organism: Flavobacterium sp. UBA4854; assembly: GCF_002399805.1. Classification (NCBI taxonomy): domain Bacteria; kingdom Pseudomonadati; phylum Bacteroidota; class Flavobacteriia; order Flavobacteriales; family Flavobacteriaceae; genus Flavobacterium; species Flavobacterium sp. UBA4854. The sequence continues at coordinate 26,694 of NZ_DHEI01000068.1, read as the reverse complement.
TCGTTTACCCCAACAACAATAAAGGTTTTAAAATTATATCCTTGCGCTCGAACATATTTTAAAAGTTTCATTGAAAAATATCGGGAAAACATCAGCAATCCAAAAAATATCAGGTAGAAATAAAACAAACGAAGTCTTGAAATATCATTATATTTTAGGTAAACAACAAATATTGAAACCAAAGCGGCGTGAATTGAAATCTTTTTGATAGTTCTCCACAATATCGATTCTATTGGTTCTACCCTAACACTTCGATTAGAGTCTTTTTGAAGCAATAATGCCACCCAAATCAAAATGGCTACAAGCGAAATGGTTTTTTCGTCTTTAGACAATAATTTATCCAAATTTCCAAATCTTGCCAATGCGGAAAGTATAGTTGCGAGATTCAACAAAACAATATCGACTACTACAAACAAAAGTTTGTAATAACGTGAAATTCGATAGTGCGATAATTTTTGTAGAATTTTCATGTCGGGGGCTTGATTTTATCCTAAAGAATAAAAAAGACTTTTATGCAAAATAACACTTAAATTATATTTTTTTTATACTTATTTCATTCTATTATTTAAAACTTTACTTTTATCTTATGCAGACTTAACATTGCACTCATGCTAAAAATTGTTTTTTTCTTTTTAACAATCACCTCTTCGGTTTACGCCCAAATTTCTGGTTGCACAGATCCACAGGCAGAGAATTACAGTTTGTCATCTAAACAAAATAATGGAAGTTGCACCTACAAAAAATTGAAACTCACACCAGAATATTCTTTTCGGTTAAGTGATTCTATTAAAGAAACTTCGGGATTAATTGCTTTTGAAAATTTACTTTGGACACACAACGACGATCATGACACGACAATTTATGGTTTAGATACTTTAGGGAAAATCAAAAGGAAAATAATTCTTTCCGAAACCGTAAATCACGATTGGGAAGAAATCGCACAAGACAGTACGCATATTTACATTGGAGATTTTGGAAATAATTATGCTGGAAATAGAACCGATTTAAGAATTCTTAAAATCGAAAAAAAATCTTTTCTAGAAGAAAATCCAAAAATAGAAACCATTTCATTTACTTATTCTGATCAAACTGATTTTTCTCCTTCAAAACCAAACAAAACCGATTTTGATTGCGAAGCTTTTATTATTTCCAAAGACAGCATTTACTTGTTTACCAAACAATGGAAAACGTCTAAAACTACTATTTATGCACTTTCAAAAGAATCTGGATCTCAAATTGCAAAATTAAAATCGACATTAGACACAAAAGGTTTGGTTACTGGCGCCACCTATTTGGAGAACAAAAAACTAGTTGTTTTGTGTGGCTACACTAAAGTTGGAAAACCTTTTTTTTATCTGCTTTACGATTTTAAAAATCAGGATTTCTTGTCTGGAAATAAAAGAAGAATCGATTTAAGACTTCCTTTTCATCAAGTAGAAGGAATTGCAACAAAAGACGGACTTCATTATTTTATTACCAACGAATCTCTCGTTCGAAAACCTATTTTAAACAATCCGCAACAAATTCATTATTTTGATTTGAGCTCAGTTTTAAATCAATACATCAATCCTCAGAAATAGTTTTGTTTTTCGCACCCATTATTAGAAGCCATAAACAAGTTCCAATTTCTCCAAGACTTGCAGGAAGTCTTATATAAGATGATATTCCGAGTTCAGAATAATTAGGGAATAATGTATTTCCAAAGAAATTGATCAAATAACCCAAACAGCCAAGCATTAATAATATTCCGAAAAATTTGGGAATTACTCCTGATTTGAAAATTAAATACCCAAGCGGAAAAAGCCAAAGTCCCCAAAATACTTGAACAATTAAATTTCCGTAATCATATTGGTTTAGATAAAACATAACTTGTTTTGCATCTTCCTGATGAGAACCAATTATAGAAAGCACAGCAAATTTATTCTGCATGTTTACAAAAGAAATTGGTACGCTTACAACTGCCAAAACAACCATATAAATCGAGTATGTTTTATTGACTGTTTTTAATAATCGATACAAAACCAAAGGCAGAAACAAGAAAAATGTATAACAGATTAAACCGCTTACGATACCAAGCCTGAAAAGAGATTCATGATTTACAATATTACTAAAAGTTATATCAGCATGATTCCAGACAATTAGCAGAGAAGGAACATATCCTAAACTAAAAATTCCAGTTAACACAATTACTAAATACAACAAACCTGCAACTCTTCCTGTATTTCTAAACGATAATTTTGATTCTTGATTCATAAACTTTATCTTTTAAAATTTAAATCTGTCTTGGCCATTTTAACGCTGTCCAAAATATTGTAGCTGTGAGTATGCTTTCTATGAATGCCATAAAAACGTAAAAACTCCACCACGGAGCAATTGTTGTGAAAGCAATTAAAAGCATTATAACCGTATAAACAATTCCGAAAATCATATTGAGCCAACGGTTTAATTTTGGTTTCAAAATAACCGATCCAAAAATCATCAATGCTGGAATGGTCATTAAAATTGCTGCTAGAAATAATTTCATTGGAGAATCAAGAAGCGTCTCTCCGCTTATAAAATCTTCTACTTTCTTAGGCACATAAAGCGAGAAATAATCTCCATATACATAACAAAACATTACTGAAGTCCATAATGCCGCAAGTTTGATTTTGGTATTAATTTTAAAATCTTCGAAACCACTTATATTTATTTGTTTCTCGCTCATGTTTAAGGGATTAAATTTTAAATATGACGAACCTAGTTTTAAAATGTTACAATCCTTTTTTACAATCAACTTCTTTTATGATTTTATAAAACCTTGGAAAACACATTCAAAAGCAGTTTTTTTCTCTAATTCAAAAAGCTATCTTTGCGCATTATTATTAGAATTTTAATTAATAGATACTGATATTTCAGTTAAAAATCTTCATGAATTACTTATCTGTAGAAAATATATCGAAGTCATTTGGCGAAAGAGTCCTTTTTGACAACATTTCTTTTGGAATCAATAAAGATCAAAAAATCGCTTTTATTGCAAAAAATGGTTCAGGAAAAACAACCATTATGAGCATTATTAATGGTTTGGAAGAACCAGACACTGGACAAGTTGTTTTAAGAAAAGGAATTAGAATGGCATTTCTATCTCAAGACAACAACCTTCAAGATGAACTTACGATTGAAGAAAGCATTTTCGCTTCAGACAATGAAACGCTTAAAGTTATTGAAGCTTACGAAAAGGCTTTAGAAAATCCTTCTGACGAAGAAGCTTACCAAAAAGCTTTTGATGCTATGGATCAGCATAATGCGTGGGATTTTGAAACGCAATACAAACAGATTTTATTTAAGTTAAAACTAGAAGATTTTAAGCTTAAAGTTAAAAACCTTTCTGGAGGACAAAAAAAACGTCTTTCATTAGCAATAATTCTAATCAATCGCCCAGATTTATTGATTCTAGATGAGCCAACCAACCACTTAGATCTTGAAATGATCGAATGGCTTGAAAGTTATTTTGCAAAAGAAAACATTACGTTGTTTATGGTAACGCACGACCGTTTCTTTTTGGAACGCGTTTGTAATGAAATTATAGAATTAGACAACGGAAAATTATACCAATACAAAGGAAACTATTCGTATTACTTACAGAAAAAAGAAGAAAGAATTACTTCTGAAAATGCCAGTATTGACAAAGCTAAAAACCTTTTTGTAAAAGAATTAGAATGGATGCGCCGTCAGCCAAAAGCGAGAACGACTAAATCGAAATCGCGTCAGGATGACTTTTACATTATTAAAGAAAAAGCACAAAGCCGACGTAAAGAAAATAAAGTTGAACTTGAGATAAATATGGAAAGAATGGGAAGCAAAATTATTGAGCTTCACAAACTTTCTAAAAAATTTAAAGATCGTGTTATTCTAGATAATTTCAGTTTTGATTTCCAACGTGGAGAAAGAATCGGAATTATTGGTAAAAACGGAACTGGAAAATCGACTTTCTTAAATCTTTTGACAGGAACAATTCCGCCAGATAGCGGACGTGTTGTAAAAGGAGACACTATCAAAATTGGTTATTATACACAATCTGGAATTAATCCAAAACCGGGACAGCGCGTTATTGATATTATAAAAGAATACGGAGAATATATTCCGTTGACAAAAGGAAAGATTATTTCCGCATCGCAATTATTAGAGCGTTTTCTTTTTGATGCTAAAAAACAATATGATTATGTTGAAAAATTAAGCGGTGGAGAATTAAAACGTTTATACTTGTGTACGGTTCTAATTCAGAATCCAAACTTCTTAATTCTCGATGAGCCAACAAACGATTTGGATATCGTGACTTTGAACGTTCTTGAAAGCTTCCTTTTAGATTATCCTGGATGTTTATTGGTGGTTTCTCACGACCGTTATTTTATGGATAAAATTGTCGATCATTTATTTGTTTTTAGAGGACAAGGAGAAATCGAAAATTTTCCTGGAAACTATTCTGACTTTAGAGCATATGAGGACAGTGCAGATGTTGCCCAAAAAGAAGAAAACAAAGCCGAAAAGAAAGATTGGAAACAAAATAATCCAACAGGAAATTTAAGTTTTAACGAGCAAAAAGAATATCAGAAAATCGAAAGAGAAATTAAAGATCTTGAGGCTGAAAAAGCTAAAATCGAACAATTATTCTCTGACGGAAAAGTTGCCGACGCTGATATTGAGAAAAAAGCAAACGAACTTCAAAACATTATCAGTAAGATTGATGCAAAGGAAGAACGCTGGTTTGAACTTTCTGCTAAAATTGAAGGATAATTTGTTGCATAGAGATTCGCAAAAAAAATCGCAGAGCTACGCAAAGTTTTTTTTGTGAATCTTTGAGCTTTCTTTTGCGAATCTTTGCGAAACAAAAATTATCTTTCGCTTTATTAAATATTAAAAAAATACCCTAAATGAAAAAATTATTAGCTGCCGTATTTACCTTAACATTATTTATCTCTTGCAACAGCACAGAAAAAGACACACCTGTTACTCCTCCAAAAGATTATAGTGCAGAGAATGACAAAGAAATCACAGATTATCTGACTAAAAATAATTTGACTGCAACAAAAAGTACTACAGGTCTGTATTATATAATTAACGAGCCAGGAACAGGCGCGCAACCAACCGCTACTTCAAAAGTAACCGTTGCATACAAAGGTTATTTTACCAACGGAAGCCTATTTGACAAAAGTACAGATAGCGGATTGACTTTTCCTCTTAATGAAGTTATTAAAGGTTGGACAGAAGGAATTACTTATTTTAAAGAAGGAGGAAGCGGAGTTCTTCTTATTCCTGCACATTTAGGTTACGGAAGTTCTCCTCGTCCTGGAATACCAGCTGGATCAGTACTTCTTTTCGACGTAAAATTGATTAAAGTAAACTAACATCCAATAGCTAAATTTCTAGATGTTCTTTCAAATTAAATCTTATCTAACTTTTCTTTGGCATTCTAAAAACGAACATGCAGTGCATTCGCCATTTGTTTTCAGCCTGTTAACTAAATGCTTTTATGATAAGAAACCTAAACCAGAATACGCCATTCTTAAAAAGTATAGAAAAACGCTTTTAGAGAATAAAAATTTCATTGAAGTAACAGATTTTGGTGCAGGTTCAAGAGTTTTTAAATCAAATAGAAGACAGATTTCTAAAATCGCACAAACAGCAGGAATTTCGCCAAAACGTGCAGAATTATTATTTAGAATTACGAATTATTTCCAGCCAAAAAATATCCTCGAAATAGGAACATCTTTAGGTTTAGCGAGTTCAGCTATTGCATTGGGAAGCAAAGAATCTTTTTTGCTTAGTCTTGAGGGTTGTCAAAATACACAATCAGTCGCGGAAAATTTATTTAATCAACAATTTCCAGATTTTAACTTTGACTTTGTGAATTCAGAATTTAGCAAATTCTTAAAAGATCGCTCCGCAAATATCTGTGATTGGGATTTAATATATTTCGACGGAAATCATTCTAAAAAAGCAACTTTAGAATATTTTGAACTTTTATTGCCAACAATCAATAATGATTCTGTTTGGATTTTTGATGATATTCATTGGTCAGAAGATATGGAAGAAGCTTGGAAAATGATTAAAAATCACCCAAAAGTAAAAGTCACAATTGATACCTATCAATGGGGATTTGTATTCTTTAGAAGAGAACAACCGAAAGAGCATTTTATAATTAGAGCATAAAAAAAGACGATCAGAAATGATCGTCTTTTTTACTAATTCAAAATTTTTAAATTTTATTTTTTTGCTTCTTTATTTTCTTCAGATTTAGCTCCCATTCTGTTTATCTTATACATTGGTGCAAATTTAATTTTCAAACCAGCAATTTTTCGGTTATCCTCAGATGTCAGACCTTCTTTTTCAACTGTATTTTTACGGCTATCAAGAGCTTCGTACATTAATTTAATTTCATCCCAGTCTTCTCTAGAATATTTGTCTTTATTATTTTCTACAGTATGAACAAACTGCTGATAAACGCTATGAATATTTTGGGCGTTAACCCAGCTAAAACTCATATCATCACCAATTCTTCCTGCACCAAACAAAGCATCTCTTAACTGTTGTTTCGGACTAGGAGCTGGAGGGGCAAATTGGGCGGTCATTTCATTTTTAAATTCCTCGTATTTAATTTTACTTGCATTTATTTTCTCTGTTGCTGCAGCATTGTCTTTTATGTCTGCTAATGCCGCTTGCGCTTCTTGAGATCTTCTATCGTACTCTGCTTCTACACTTTTCCAATTGTCTTTCAAATCGGCAGCAGCTACATTTTTAACAGAGTCAACATATACAACGTAGTTATCTACTGTTTTTTGAGCTTTTTCTTGTTTCTCGTCTTTACACGATGTTAACCCTAATACTAATAATGCAATTCCTGTAGCTATTTTGATATTTTTCATAATCTTGATTATTTAATTAATTGATTAATCAAATTTACTAAACACAAGACGTAATAAATTACATTATTATCATGTTTTTAAAATTAAAAATATCTTAAATCTATAAAATTAACAAAATAATGACAATTATATAAAAACAATTCAAAAACATATAACTCATTTCTATTTAAAAAACATATTCTTTTAAAACTTTATTTCTGAAAGCGTTTTTGTAACAAAAACCAATTCTCAACTACTTATAATTTTTATTGAAAAGTGTTTTGTACTTTTAAATCCAAAATTGTAAAAGGAAATGGCTGAACCATTAATTAAAATAACCGACATTAGACGAAATTTTATTTTGGGCAATGAAACGGTTTATGTTTTAAAAGGAATAAATCTAGAAATACAAAAAGGCGAATATGTTGCTTTAATGGGACCTTCTGGATCTGGAAAATCAACATTAATGAATTTATTAGGCTGTTTGGACACGCCAACCTCTGGACGTTATATTTTAAACGGAAAAGATGTCAGTCAAATGAAAGATGATGAATTGGCAGAAATTAGAAACAAAGAAATTGGTTTCGTTTTTCAGACATTCAACCTTTTGCCTAGAACTACTGCTTTAGATAATGTTGCATTACCAATGATTTATGCCGGTTACGGCAAATCTGAAAGAATTGCGCGTGCCACCGAAGTTTTAAAACAAGTTAATTTGGCCGACAGAATGGATCACCAGCCGAATCAGCTTTCTGGAGGACAACGCCAGCGTGTTGCCGTTGCAAGAGCTTTAGTCAATAAACCTTCGATCATTCTTGCCGATGAACCAACAGGAAACTTAGACAGTAAAACTTCTGTAGAAATCATGAAACTTTTTGGAGATATTCACGCACAAGGAAACACCGTAATTCTTGTAACTCACGAAGAAGACATCGCGGCTTATGCACATAGAATTATTCGTTTGAGAGACGGTTTAATTGAAAGCGACACAAGAAAATCTGTTTAACCGTTTATTTGGTTAATCGTTTAATCGCAAAAAGAGAAAACTTAGAATCTTAGTATCTCAGAAACTTAGCATCTTTAAAAAAAATGAAAGTATATACCAAAACAGGCGATAAAGGCACAACGGCACTTTTTGGAGGAACCCGTGTACCAAAAGATCATATCAGAATTGACAGTTACGGAACTGTTGATGAGTTAAATTCTTATATAGGGTTAATCCGTGATCAGGAAATGGATTCGCATTATAAAACGATTTTAATCGAAATTCAAGACCGACTTTTTACTGTTGGTGCCATTTTGGCAACTCCAGAGGAAAAAGAAGTTTTGAAAAACGGAAAACTTCGCTTAGAAAATCTTGGAATAATTGATTCGGATATTGAATTGCTCGAAAACGAAATAGACAAAATGGACCAAAGCCTTCCGCCAATGACTCATTTTGTTTTACCAGGAGGCCATCCAACTGTGTCACATTGTCATATAGCACGCTGTATTTGTCGCAGAGCAGAACGTTTAGCCGTGCATTTAAGTCATAATGAACACGTTCCTGAAATAGCAATTACGTACTTAAACCGACTTTCTGACTACCTTTTTGTCTTGGCACGAAAGTTGTCCTCAGACTTAAAAGCGGAGGAAGTGAAATGGATACCCAGAAAATAAATCTTCTGGAAATTCCAAATTTTTGAAATCCCAAATTCCTAGGAAAAAGTAAAAATCCAGGAATTTAAATTACATAGAAAAATTCTGAAACTAGGCGCTATAACTGTCTTTTTTGGAGTTTGGAATTTAAAAATTGGAATTTAGCAATTGACGTTCTTAAATTTTATTAAAATAAATCAAAATTTACTTGTCTTTTTCAGTAAAAAATTTATTTTTGCACAAACTAAACAGATAACAGATGTATTGGACATTAGAATTAGCATCTTATTTAAGTGATGCGCCATGGCCTGCTAACAAAGACGAACTTATAGACTACGCTATTAGAGCTGGTGCTCCATTAGAAGTAGTAGAAAACCTTCAATCAATCGAAGATGAGGGTGAGATATATGAATCAATGGAAGAAATTTGGCCTGATTATCCAACAGACGAAGATTATCTTTGGAATGAGGATGAATATTAAAAAATAAACCAAAGAAAAAAGTCTCTCATCATAGAGACTTTTTTTTTGGTTCAAATACATATTATATAATAAAGAAATACAATAAATCATGAGTTTCATAAACAGTATTATTAAAGTCTTTGTCGGCGATAAGTCGCAAAAAGATGTCAAAGCTTTACAACCTTACTTAAACAAAATTAAAACATTCGAAGCTCCTTTAATGAGTCTATCAAACGACGAATTAAGAGGAAGAACCGTTTATTTTAAAGATAGAATTAAAGAAGCTAGAGCTGATAAAGATGCTAAAATTGCTTCTTTGAAAGCAGAAGTAGAAAACATCGAAGACATCGATAAAAGAGAAGACATTTATGATGCAATAGACGCTCTTGAAAAAGAGGCTTATGAAATCTCTGAAAAAACTTTATTGGAAATTCTTCCAGAAGCGTTTTCTGTAGTAAAAGAAACGGCTCGTCGTTTTAAAGAAAACTCTCATATAGAGGTAACTGCAACTGCAAAAGACCGCGAATTCTCAGCAACAAAATCGTACATTGCTATTGATGGCGAAAAAGCGATCTGGGCAAACAAATGGAATGCTGCTGGAAAAGATATCACTTGGGACATGATTCACTACGATGTTCAGTTAATTGGTGGTATGGTTTTGCACGAAGGTAAAGTTGCCGAAATGCAAACGGGAGAAGGTAAAACTTTGGTTGCTACACTTCCTCTTTACTTAAATGCTTTAACTGGAAACGGAGTTCACTTAGTAACAGTGAATGACTACTTAGCAAAACGTGATAGTACGTGGAAAGCTCCTTTATTCGAATTCCACGGTTTATCTGTAGATTGTATCGACAATCACCAGCCAAGTACAGAACAAAGAAAGAAAGCTTACGACGCTGATATCACTTACGGAACTAACAATGAGTTTGGTTTTGACTACTTAAGAGATAACATGGCGCACTCTCCAAGCGATTTAGTGCAGAGAAAACACAATTTTGCAATTGTCGACGAGGTTGACTCTGTATTAATTGATGATGCTAGAACGCCGCTTATCATTTCTGGACCGGTTCCTCAGGGAGATCGTCACGAATTCAACGAATTGAAACCAAAAATTGAAAACTTAGTTGCACAACAACGACAGTTAGCAAATGGTTTCTTAGCTGAAGCTAAAAAATTAATCAAAGAAGGTAATACTAAAGATGGAGGTTTCCAATTATTAAGAGCTTACAGAAGTTTACCTAAAAATAAAGCATTAATTAAATTTTTAAGTGAAGAAGGAATTAAACAATTGCTTCAAAAAACTGAAAATCAATACATGCAAGATAACAATCGCGAAATGCACAAAGTTGACGAAGCTTTGTATTTTGTGATTGAAGAGAAAAACAATCAAGTAGAATTGACAGATAACGGTATTAAATACCTTTCTGGAGATACTGATGCAGATTTCTTCGTTTTACCAGACATTGGAACAGAAATCGCTGCAATTGAAAAACAAAAATTAGACAAAGACGCTGAAGCGGAAGCTAAAGAAAGATTATTCCAAGATTTTGGTGTAAAAAGCGAGCGTATTCATACTCTTACTCAGCTTTTAAAAGCTTATGCTTTATTCGAAAAAGACGTAGAGTACGTTATCATGGACAACAAAATTATGATTGTCGATGAGCAAACAGGTCGTATCATGGACGGACGTCGTTACTCTGACGGTCTTCACCAAGCGATTGAAGCTAAAGAAAATGTAAAAATCGAAGCTGCAACTCAAACTTTCGCAACTGTAACATTACAGAATTACTTCAGAATGTACAACAAACTGGCTGGTATGACTGGTACAGCTGTTACAGAAGCAGGAGAGTTATGGCAGATCTACAAATTAGATGTTGTTGAAATTCCAACTAACCGCGGAATTGCAAGAATTGATAAAGAAGATTACATCTACAAAACTACACGTGAGAAATTCAACGCTGTAATCGAAGACGTTACAGAATTATCACAAGCTGGAAGACCTGTTCTTATTGGAACAACTTCTGTTGAGATTTCAGAATTATTAAGCCGTATGCTTAAAATGAGAGGAATCACCCACAACGTATTGAATGCTAAAATGCACAAGCAAGAAGCACAAATCGTTGAAGAAGCTGGTAAAGCTGGAGTTGTAACTATTGCAACAAACATGGCTGGTCGTGGTACCGATATTAAATTATCTCCAGAAGTAAAAGCTGCCGGAGGTTTAGCAATCGTTGGTACAGAGCGTCATGATTCACGTCGTGTAGACAGACAGTTACGTGGTCGTTCTGGTCGTCAAGGAGATCCAGGAAGTTCTCAGTTCTACGTTTCTCTTGAAGATAACTTAATGCGTTTATTCGGTTCTGAAAGAGTTGCGAAAGTAATGGACAGAATGGGATTGAAAGAAGGTGAAGTTATCCAACATTCAATGATGACTAAATCTATCGAACGTGCACAGAAAAAAGTAGAAGAAAACAACTTTGGTGTTCGTAAGCGTTTATTAGAATATGATGACGTAATGAACTCTCAACGTGAAGTAGTTTACAAACGTCGTCGTCACGCATTGTTCGGAGAGCGTTTGAAACTGGATATTGCTAATATGCTTTATGATACTTGCGAATTAATTGTAAGCAACAATAAAGTGACAAATGATTTCAAAGGATATGAGTTTGATTTAATTCGTTATTTCGGAATCACATCTCCAATTTCTGAAGCTGATTTCACAAAATTATCAGATATCGAAATTACTGGAAAAGTATACAAAGAAGCTTTAGCATTCTATACTGAAAAAACAGAAAGAAGTGCAAGAGAAGCTTTCCCAATTATAAAAGGAGTTTACGAAGAACCAAACAACCATTTCGAAAGAATTGTAGTTCCATTTACAGACGGAATCAAAACTTTGAATGTTGTAACTGACTTGAAAAAAGCTTACGACAGCGAAGGTGCTCAATTGATTGCTGATTT
>NZ_DHEI01000068.1:0-14545 GCF_002399805.1 Flavobacterium sp. UBA4854 | reverse complement strand
ATCTACAAATTAGAAGCTTTCAACTTGTTCAGAGGAATGTTGGATAACGTTAACAAAGAAGTAATTTCATTCTTATTTAAAGGTGATTTACCAGCTCAAAACGTTCCTGAAATTCACGAAGCAAGAGAAGTGGCTCGTCCAAAAGAAAATTTACAATTAAGTAAAGACGAAATTCCAAATAGCGAAAGCATCAACCGTGAAGCTGGAGAAACTCAACAGCGTCAAGTTACTGAAACTATCGTTAGAGATATGCCAAAAATCAACAGAAACGATACTGTTGTTGTTCAAGAAATTGCTACTGGTAAAACAGAAACAATGAAATACAAAAAAGCTGAAGCTTTAATTGCAGCTGGAACTTGGGTTTTGATTAACTAATTAAGAATCCAATTTTAAATATAAAATCCCCGATTATTAATATAGTCGGGGATTTTTTTGTTTTTTTATTTTGCCACAAATTATCTGGGATTATCTTGATAATAACGTTCTTCAATTCGTTTTATATCTTTTATAGAGTTTTTCGCCCAAAGCAAACGTTTTACTAAAATTTCTTCATCAGTCAATTTCCAATCAATATCAGATCTACGAAGTCTATTCGTTAAGTTTTGAATGATAATCGCTGCTGAAACCGAAATATTTAAACTTTCTGTAAAACCAACCATCGGTATTTTTAAGAAACCATCGGCATTGTCCATAATTTCTTGTGATAATCCTTCTTTTTCTGTTCCGAAGAATAATGCGCTTGGTTTTGTAATATCAAAATCCTCTAGCATACAATCTTTTTCGTGCGGAGTTGTCGCAATAATTTGATAACCCTTACTTTTTAAATCAGAAAGGCAACCAGAAACCGAATCAAATCGATTAATGTCAACCCATTTTTGCGCTCCTAAAGCAATTTCTTTATCGATTCTTTTTCCAAAACGCTGCTCAATTACATTTAATTCCTGAATTCCGAAAACTTCACAACTTCTCATTACAGCGCTTGTATTATGCATCTGATAAACATCTTCTACTGCAACTGTAAAATGTTTTGTTCTATTTTCTAGTACTTTTAAAAAATTAGCTTTTCTATTTTCTGTCAATATATTTTCTAAGAATGCGAGGTAATCTAAATCAATCATTTTATTTATGTTTGGCGCAAAAATAATAAATAAAAGAGAAAGAAGTCTTCTCCTTATTTTCAGTCAGCTAAATCTTCAATCAAATTGGCATTAAGCTTTTCGTGCAAAACGTTGAGCTGAGATAAATTGGCAGACAAAACATCATCTTTATACGAATCTCCATTAAAAACTGCACTTTCATTTTTAGAATGTCTTTTAAGACGTTCCAACATCACATTTAGTTCGTTCTCAGAATAATCGACATTAATAAAAGTTACAAATCGTTCTATAACATTTTTCATTCCGTCATTATAATTGAGCATTATTACATTTTGGTCTATTTCATAAAAATCTAGAAAACTTTGAAAATATTTTTCTAAAACCAAAACTTGATATTGCCGAAAGCTTATTTTTTCATTTTCCGCCGAAGTAATTCCAAAAACACTTAACGGAATTATATTAGGAACCATATGCATGCCCGCCATCTTTTGATGAGATCTTAAAACTTCTCCTGGATTTCGATACAATAACGCAAAAGGAATTTCAGGAAAAATCGATCTTAAATATGAACTTTTAAAAACACTCCAAGCATCTAGTTTTATAATTAAATGTTTTTGTTCGGAAAATCTTTTCTGACCTAAGAATTTCAAAACTGATTTCAGTAAAAGCGTTTTAGTATCCTCATCAAAAGCGTCAGTTCTTAGAATCTGATCGATTATAGAGGCTTCAGAAACCATTATATTTTCAGAAGAAGTTGCAAGAGACTGACTCAACATAGTAGATCCGCATCTTGATACATGAAAAACCAATCCCTTTAACTCAACAAAATCTAATTCTTTAGACCAATCAATACTATTTTGTATTGTACTAATAAATTTAAATTGCTTCGAATTATAACTATGACTTTGACATTTCGCAATAGTTTCATCAAAAAAAGGATCTATAAAAGGCACATCTGCCAAATAAAGCCATTCGAAATAAACCTGATTATCATTTTCAATCAATTTAATTGGAATCCAATTTGAAATAAGGTCTTTTACATTTTCCATTTTATGAGTTCATTTGCGATTGAAGTTCGGCAATAATCTTCGTATTAATTTCTGAAGGATTTCTAGAGAGCTCTGCTATAATTTGTCGTTTTACCTCTTCTGAATATTCATTTCTTGATACATCATTCAAATCAAAACCCATTTTAGAAAACAACTGATCTGACCATTCATTTCTTATGCAATCTACAGTTAAATGAATTCTTGGTTCTTCACTTTTGTTCTCTACGCTATGTGGCAATTGAAAATTGGCGTACCAACACTCCCCCATTTTCATTGGAACCAATTTATGATCTACATAAAAATAAACTTCAGGATTGGTAATAATAGGAACATGAATCCTGAAAAAACCATCTTCATAAGAAGTGTCATTATCAACATGTTCTTTAATTTCACTTTGAGGTCCGAGTCTTAATAATCTCACGGCTTCTTTTTCGCATTGAAACCAATCCATTATTTCCTTAAAATAAGAACAATCGTCAAGCAAAGGCGTATTCTTATATTCTTTATTCGGAAAAGAAAGAATATCATTTTCTAATCCTGATTGTGATCGTAAAGAAACACTTGTCCATTTTCCTTCGTATCGATCGGTATTAAAGTGTGGTGTCCACAAATTAGTCTCGCAAGTCATTAAATCATTTTGCAGTTTTTCTATGGAAAAAGAAATTGGAAGTTGGCAAGAAGAAGGATTCATAACCTTAAGAATTTAAATTGCTAAGTATAAAATTGTAGAGTTTATTGGTAGAAACCGAAACCGTTTCAGCATCTGTTTTTAAAACTAAATCTGCTTTTTTAGGAATTTCAAAAACATCGCTTATTCCTGTAAAATTTCTAATTTTATTTTGATCATTATCGGGCAATAATGCTTTTTTGTATAATCCTTTTGGATCTCTTTCGATCAAATTACTAATGGCACAATCCAAAAATACCGTTTTCACAAATTCAAAAGATCTCAATTCATTTCTAAGGTTTTCATATGGATTAATAACCGACATGAGAACTATCTTTTTCTCCTCAATTAGATTTCGACCCAAATTAAAAAGACGTCTAACATTTTCACAACGATCTTCCTTAGAAAATCCTAAATCTTTACAAATTGTCTGTCGGTAAATATCGCCATCTACGATTTCGGCTTCATAATTATTTTGAAGCAAAAGATGTCTGACATTTTCTGCCAACGTCGTTTTTCCTGAACCAGATAAACCTGTAAACTGAATTAAAATCATTTTAACATCACTTTTTTTAAACGCATCATTAAAAATAAGTAATTCAAAATGAGAGACAAAGAGTATAAATACGGATTATTTTCTTGTAAAAAGAATCGCCAATCCTTGCTATTTCTTAAGTTTTTAAAGATAGAAATCACTATTTTTATCTTTTAATAAACAAAAATGAAAAAGAAACTTGTTGTTTTAACAGGAGCAGGAATTAGCGCCGAAAGCGGAATTAAAACTTTTCGTGACAGCGATGGATTGTGGGAAGGACATGATGTTATGGAAGTTGCCACTCCAGAAGGTTGGAACAAAAATCAGGAATTGGTGCTGGATTTTTATAATAAAAGACGCCAACAACTTAAAGAAGTAAATCCGAATTTGGGTCACATTATTTTGTCCGAATTGGAAAAAGATTTCGATGTGCAAATTATCACTCAAAATGTCGATGATCTTCATGAACGCGCAGGCAGTTCTAACGTTTTACATTTGCATGGCGAATTATTAAAAGTTAGAAGTACGCAGAATAAAAATCTAATTTTAGATTGGACTGAAGATTTGCATACAGGAGATTTAGATACAAACGGGCATCAACTACGGCCGCATATTGTTTGGTTTGGCGAAGAAGTTCCTGCACTCGAAGAAGCTATTGACATAACTGAAACTGCAGACTATTTTGCTGTAATCGGGACTTCACTGCAAGTTTATCCAGCTGCTGGATTAATTGCTTATACACCAAGTACAACACCAGTTTTCTATATTGATCCAAAACCAATTGCGATTCCGAATCTCCGAAATAAAGTCGAAACAATTGCAAAATTTGCTTCTGAAGGGGTTGCCGATATGAGAGAAAAATTATTGACCTTAGAAAAAACAACATGATTTTTGAAAGCTGGTTACAGCAATTAACTCAATTCAATATCTTCTGGCTCTTTATTTTCTTTTTTATAGAAAATGCAGTGTTAGTTGGATTATCTGTTTTAATTGGAAAAATTCTGGAACCAGAAAACACTTTTTTAAAGAATAAAGATCGAAAATGGGTGCTTTCTACATTGATCTGTAATACATTTATAACTTTAATAGGTTTTGAACTGTATCATTACGGAATCATGAAAATCGATTTTTCAGCATCAATACAGCTTATCTTTTTTGATACGCTATTATTAATTGTAGTAATGGATTTTTTCATGTTTATTTTTCATTTTCTAGTTCATCACTTAAAATGGATGTATCCAATTCATAAGCTGCATCATACACATGTAGAAACCAATGTTTACAGTTTGTATGTTCTACATCCTATTGAAACTTTAGGTTTTGGATTTATTTGGCTGTTTTTAATTACGATTTTGAAGTTTAATTATTTGAGTATCATTATTTATCTAGTTCTAAATCTATCTTATGGGATATTTGGACATTTAAAAAAAGACATTTTTCCCTCTTTCTGGTACAGTAATTACTTTACAAAATGGATTTCGACTACTAGATTCCATAATGATCATCATAAAAATGAATCTCGCAACTACGGTTTTTACTTTACAATTTGGGATAAAATTTTTAAAACCATAATTTAAGCACGAATATAGCTTTCAGAAGTTTTAACAATAGCTTATATTTGCACCTTTCGAAAAAACAACATCACAATGACTACTCTAAACGAATTGAATGCTATATCTCCAATTGATGGAAGATATAGAAATAAAACTCAAAATTTAGCACCTTTCTTCTCTGAAGAAGCTTTAATAAAATACCGCGTTTTGGTTGAAGTGGAATACTTCATTGCATTATGCCAAATTCCATTGCCTCAATTGAAAGGTATTGATTCTAGCTTATTTGAAAGCTTGAGAAACATCTACAAAAACTTCTCAACAGAAGATGCGCTTTGGATTAAAGAAACAGAGAAAGTAACTAACCACGACGTAAAAGCGGTTGAATACTTTATTAAAGATGCTTTTGAAAAATTAGGTTTATCTCAATACAAGGAGTTCATTCACTTCGGATTAACGTCTCAAGATATTAACAACACTGCTATTCCGCTTTCTACAAAAGAAGCGTTTGAGCAAGTTTATATGCCAACCTTAATTGCTGTAATTGCAAAATTAAAAGAATTAAGCGTTGAATGGAAAGACATCCCAATGTTAGCGCGTACACACGGACAACCAGCTTCTCCTACTCGTTTAGGGAAAGAAATTTTGGTATTTGTTGAGCGTTTAGAAGAGCAAATGCGTTTGTTATTCAATATTCCGTTTGCAGCTAAATTTGGCGGAGCAACAGGAAACTTTAATGCACACCACGTAGCATACCCACAAATTGACTGGAAACAATTCGGAAATAAATTTGTTGAAACAGATCTTGGTTTAAAACATTCATTTCCAACAACACAAATTGAGCATTACGATCATTTTGCTGCTTTCTTTGATGCTTTAAAAAGAATCAACACTATTATCATCGATTTAGATCGTGATATCTGGACGTATGTTTCAATGGATTATTTCAAACAAAAAATCAAAGCAGGAGAAATTGGTTCATCTGCAATGCCACATAAAGTAAATCCAATTGATTTTGAAAACTCTGAAGGAAACTTAGGAATTGCAAATGCTATTTTTGAGCATTTGGCTGCTAAATTACCAGTTTCAAGATTACAGCGTGATTTAACTGACAGTACTGTTTTACGTAATGTTGGTGTTCCTTTCGGACATACTATTATTGCTTTTGAGGCAACTTTGAAAGGTTTAAATAAATTACTTTTAAACGAAGGTAAATTTGCTGAAGATTTAGAGAAAAACTGGGCAGTTGTAGCAGAAGCTATCCAAACAATTTTACGTCGTGAAGCTTATCCAAACCCATATGAAGCTCTAAAAGGTTTGACTAGAACCAACGAAGCGATTGACAAAAATGCAATTCATAACTTCATTGCAACTTTAGAAGTTTCAGACGCTGTTAGAGCAGAATTATTAGCAATAACGCCTAGCAACTACACAGGAATTTAAGAAAAACACCAAATATTTTACCAAAAAAAGCTATCTTTATCGAGATAGCTTTTTTTATTTAACTCGGAGTAGTCCAGATTACTTCACTTAGCTTTATTTTCGTTGGAGTTCAGTGAATTACACAAAAAAAGCCTTTTGTTCAGAAAGCAAGAGTTGAACAAAAAACTTTAAGTGAAAAGCTGGATCAAGCTCACCGAAAACCAAAATGCCACATATGATTGCACTAAGCGCCGCTGCTGAAACTACACACCACTTACAACCTTTAATTAGTGATTTAGGTTTAATCCTAATGACTGCCGGAATTGCCGTTCTATTATTTAGAAGATTGAAACAACCTTTGGTTTTAGGCTACCTGATTGCAGGTTTTTTAGCTGGAAACCATTTTGATTTTTTCCCATCAATAACCGATATGAAAAGTGTCGAAGTTTGGGCCGAAATCGGGGTGATATTTTTGCTTTTCAGTTTAGGACTCGAATTCAGCTTTAAAAAACTAATGAAAGTTGGAGGGACTTCGTCTGTCACGGCCATAACGCAAATTATGTTTATGACCATAATTGGGTATTGCGTCGGACAGTGGATGGGCTGGGGAAAAATGGATAGTATTTTCTTGGGAGCAACACTTTCTATTTCGTCCACAACTATTATTATCAGAGCTTTTGATGAATTAGGAGTTAAAGGAAAAAAATTCGTTGGAATTGTTTTCGGAGCTTTAATTGTAGAAGATATTGTTGCCATTTTAATGTTGGTTTTATTATCTACTATTGCGGTAAGCGACCAGGTTTCAGGAACAGCATTACTGCAATCTGTTTTAAAACTTATTTTCTTCTTAATCATATGGTTCTTAGGAGGAATATTTATTATTCCGACAATCTTTAAAAAAGCAAAACATCTATTAACTGATGAAATGCTGCTGATTATCTCATTGGCACTATGTTTAATGATGGTAATATTTGCATCAAATGTTGGTTTTTCTCCTGCATTAGGTGCTTTTATTATGGGATCTATTATTGCTGAAACGACAATGGCTGAAAAAATTGAACATTTAATTCAGCCCGTAAAAGATTTTTTTGGAGCCGTTTTCTTTGTATCTGTTGGGATGTTAATTAATCCTGTAACATTGGTAAATTATGCGCTTCCTGTTGCTATAATCACTTTGTTAACCATATTCGGAAAAGCATTCAGTTCTTCTATCGGAGCTTTAATTTCTGGTCAGCCATTAAAACAATCTGTTCAAACGGGAATGAGTTTGGCACAAATTGGAGAGTTTTCTTTTATTATTGCAACTCTTGGAATGACTTTAAAAGTTACAAGTGATTTCTTATACCCAATTATTGTTGCCGTATCTGCAATTACCACTTTTACTACTCCATTCTTAATTAAATATTCAGAGCGTTTTGCCTTCTTTCTAGAGTCAAAAATGCCTAAAAAATGGGTTAAAAACATTAACCGATATAGTGTGAATGCGCAAGCCATCAAATCTGTAAGCACTTGGCAGATTGTACTTCGTTCTTCGATTACACAAATTATTCTTCACACCATTATTATTACAGCGATTATTTTATTATCATCAAAATTTGTTGCGCCATTGGTTGCAGATACAAGATTCGGAAATACTTTGGCGGCTTTATTGACTTTAGTTGCAATTGCACCGTTTTTGTGGGCACTTTCGCTTCGTCGTGTAAAAGTAGATGAAGTTGAAGCTCTTTGGGAAGAGCGAAAATATCGTGGCGCACTTTTAATGCTTATCTTGATCAGAATGAGTCTTGGCTTGTTCTTTGTCGGGTTTTTATTAAATATCTTTTTCTCTCCTTTGGTTGCTTTTGTAGCATTGATTATTGCCATTGGGGCTTATCAAATTTTTCCTAAAAAATTAAACGAGCAATATCATAAAATTGAAAATCACTTTTTGAAAAACTTCAACGATCGTGAAAATAAAAAGATCGACAGAAGATATGCTAATTTAATGCCTTGGGATGGACACATGTCTTTCTTTGAAATTAAAAAAGAATCCAATTTAGTGGGTCAGACTTTACAAGAACTTAAAATTCGTGAGCAGTTGGGAATTAATATCGCTTACATTAAACGAGGAGAAGTCACCATTCCTATTCCTACCAAAACCGAACGTTTATTTCCTGGCGATGAAATTTGCGTAATTGGAACCGATGCACAAATTGCAGAATTCACAAAATTCTTAACTCAAAACGAAACAGAACCACCTGCAAAAGTAGAAGAAACTGATATTGTTTTACGTCAGCTTGAAGTTTCTCAAGACGAATTCATTCAAAAAAGCATCGGACAATTTAGAGCCAAAACAGACGGAATGGTCGTAGGAATTGAAAGAAACGGAAATCGTATTCTAAATCCAGAATCTAGTTTAATCTTAGAGAAAAATGATATTCTTTGGGTTGTAGGAGACAAGAAAAAAATGAATGCTTTGTTGGCAGCGAAATAAGGTTCTGAGATACTAAGACACTAAGATGCTAAGTTTTTATCTTGCCAGTTTTTAAACTTTCGTAAAAAATAAAGCGCTAAGATTTCGTTATGAAATTTTAGCGCTTTTTATATTCATTATTTTGAAAAAAACTTAGAATCTTAGCATCTCAGAAACTTAGAAACTCAGAATATTATTTATTCGGCTGCGGTGTCAAACGCAAATAAGGTTTGATTGGTGTATGTCCTTTTGGGAATTTAGCTGGAATATCACTGTCTGGAATTGCTGGTGCAATAACTACATCTTCTCCATCTTTCCAGTTTGCAGGAGTTGCAACACTATAATTTGCAGTCAATTGTAAACTGTCAATTACACGAAGTAATTCGTCAAAATTTCTTCCTGTAGAAGCTGGATAAGTCAGCGTTAATTTGATTTTTTTATCTGGTCCGATAACAAAAACAGAACGAACTGTAAATTTGTCACTTGCATTTGGATGAAGCATGTCGTACAGATTTGCTACTTTTTTATCCTCATCTGCAATGATTGGGAAATTCACTTCTGTATTTTGAGTTTCGTTGATATCTTTAATCCATTCTTTATGCGACTCTAGGCCATCTACACTCAAAGCAATAACCTTAGTATTTCTTTTTTTGAATTCTGGAACATAGTTCGCTACAGTTCCTAATTCAGTAGTACAAACCGGAGTAAAATCTGCTGGATGCGAAAATAAAACACCCCAAGAATCTCCTAACCATTCGTGAAAGTTAATAGGTCCTTGCGTCGTTTCTGCATGAAAATCTGGTGCTATATCGCCTAATCTTAGTGTTGACATAATTTATCTTTTTTAGTTCCTCTAAAATTAACCAAAAAAAGCATATAGAAAACATTGATTTTCTTAAAAAAAGTTAAAATTCTACTTTATCGATATAATTAGTATTTTACTACTAAATAAAAGCGAGAACAAAGTACCAAAAAGCAAGCGTTACAAAGGAAATCGGAATTCCGAAACCAATCATCATACTACTTAGTTTTGGTTTTAATCCGTATGTTGAAGCCAAGATTGCACCTGTAATCATGGGTGCCATTGCCGTTTCCATGATGGTAATTTTTATTACTTCAGAATGCTGATTAAAAATAAAAACATACAATACAAAAATGACAAAAGGAATTAAAAGCAGTTTAAAGAAAAGTCCTAGACGTAAAAATTTCCAATGTTGGCTTTTTCGATCAAAAGTCAATTGCAAGCCAACCGAAAGCAAAGCTAAAGGTGTTACCAAACTTCCTATTTTTAGCAGAATAGATTCAAAATTGTCATTTAAATGATAATCAAAAATATTCATCAAACATGCCAAAACGAACATTATAAAAGGCGGGAATAAAATAATCTTTTTGAAAATTCCTAATGCATTCGGGCTTCCTTTAGAATAAAAAGCAGCCGTAAAAACACCAAGAGTTGAAACCACTACAAAAGTTCCTGGCTGATCTACCAAAACGGCAGTTACTAAACCTTTCTTTCCATACAAAGCTTCTATAATTGGATAACCAAGAAAAGAACTGTTGCTTAATCCTGCCGTTAGAATCAAACATCCTATCAATTTATTCGACCAGCCATTTCTTCTTCCTAAAAAATGAAAAAATAGAAAAGCCAAAATATAAGTAATCCACCCCGCACCTATCGGAAACAATAATTCATTACTCCATTTTATTTTCGGAATATGATATAAAGTAATGGCAGGAAGGCAGAAATAAATAACAATTTTATTAAGCGTCTTATAAATATGAGTAGGAAATTGTTTTACTTGTTGTAAAACTAGACCTAACGAAAGAAAGAGAAATATTAAAATAAAGTTGTTCATATGATAAGATTACAGCAAAAATAGTTATTTCCATTTTGTGAGAAGTGAAAAGAAAATAGTAATTAACCCTTTTAAAGGAATCACAACTATTGATTTTCTTTTGTTAAACCTATAACATTACACCAAAAACCACTCACTTTCAAATAATTAACAATCAATTTTTACATTCAAGTAATCTGTTTTTACCAAAAATTAGTTAAATTAGTACTTTGTGTTGCAAAAACATGTAAATTTGTAACATATTTTATTACAGTATGATTTCAGGTAAATTTGCCATAACGATTCACATTCTTACTTTGCTCCATAAATTCCCAAATGATTATTTGTCATCGGAGTTTATTGCGGGAAGTATTAATCTTAATCCAGTATTGGTCAGAAAAGAAATTGCCAACTTAAAAGCACATCATATCGTAGAAAGTAAAGAAGGAAAAAATGGCGGGACAAAATTGGCAGTAAACGCTGCTGAACTGACTTTAAAACAAATATTCGAAATGACCTTTGAAACGATTGGTTTAGGTTTTGCTAAAAATCAGCCAAATCCTGATTGTCCTGTTGGAAAAAACATCAATCAGCATTTGGAGAATTTATATAGCGAAATGAATCAGAAAGTGAGCGCACAGCTTGAAGGGATTTCATTGGAAGATTTTTCGAATCAATTTTAAAAACTATTTTTTTATCCAAAACTGTAACATTTTTTATTACTAAATAAATTTATATATTATGAAAATCGCACTTATTGGAGCTACAGGATTTGTTGGCTCAGCAATTTTAAACGAATTAGCAGACAGAAAACATGAAATCACTGCTATTGCAAGAACTCCAAAAGACACCCCAAACGCTATTTGGGTTGCTGCAGATATTTTTAATGTTGATGCCTTGGCAGAAATCTTAAAAGGTCACGATGCTGTTGTCAATGCTTATAATCCAGGATGGACAAACCCAAATATTTACGATGACTTTTTAGCAGGTTCTAAAGCTATTCAAGAAGCAGTTAAAAAATCGGGTGTAAAACGTTTTATCACTATTGGTGGTGCAGGAAGTTTATATGTTGCTCCAGATTTACAAGCGGTTGATACTCCAGATTTCCCAAAAGAGATATTCCCTGGTGCAAATGCTGCAAGACATTATTTAAACATTATTAAAGAAGAAAAAGACTTGGATTGGGCATTCTTTAGTCCAGCTTTCGAAATGCATGCTGGAACTAAAACAGGAAGAACTGGAAAATATCGTTTAGGTTTAGAAAATCCTGTTTTTAATGACGAGCAAAGAAGCATTCTTTCTGTAGAAGATTTGGCAGTTGTTATTGCTGACGAAGTAGAAACTCCAAAACATCATCAAGTGCGTTTTACAGCTGGTTACTAAAAAGTTTCTAAGATTCTGAGGCACTAAGATTCTCAGTTTTTTGCCACAAATTACACAAATTTCCACGAATTATTCTTTTGCTTATTTTGAATAAAAATTAATTAAATTTTGTGTAATTCGTGGCAAACTTATTTTTACTCCTTTTGAGAATAACAAATTAGTGGTAATTCGTGTAATTCGTGGCAAACTAACTTTTTGAAACTGTCTTTGTTTTCTGTACTTTTACATTTCTAAAAAGTGCGTTTTGTCAAATTCTAATAAACAAACTGGAAGCATCTCTGAAAAAGCTGGAATTTCATCCCCCGAAATCACCAATATTTCGGCTATCAATCAAATTAAAAGCAAACGCAGACAACAACCAACTTCTCAAGAATTAATTAATGGCATTTTAGAAGGAAATAGAACTTCTTTAAGTCGTGCCATTACTTTAATTGAAAGCACCAATCCTGATCATTTTGAAAAAGCAAGTGAAGTCATTCAAGGCTGTTTAACTTATGCCAATAAATCAGTTCGAATTGGAATTACAGGTGTTCCAGGAGTTGGAAAAAGTACTTTTATTGAAGCTTTTGGAAAACATCTAACTCAATTAGGAAAAAAAGTGGCGGTTTTGGCAGTTGATCCAAGCAGTTCGCTTTCTCACGGAAGCATTTTGGGCGATAAAACCCGTATGGAAGAATTGGTTAAAGATGAAAATGCTTTTATAAGACCAAGTGCTTCTGGAGAAACTTTGGGAGGTGTAGCGCGCAAAACTCGAGAAACTATTATTCTTTGTGAAGCCGCAGGTTTTGATACTATTATTATCGAAACTGTTGGTGTCGGCCAAAGCGAAACTGCGGTTCACAGTATGGTCGATTTCTTTTTACTTTTAAAAATTTCTGGTGCAGGCGACGAACTTCAAGGCATTAAACGCGGTATTATGGAAATGGCAGATGCAATTGTCATTAATAAAGCGGACGGAGATAATATAAAAAAAGCAAATCAGGCGAAATTGGAATTTAATCGTGCTTTGCATTTGTTCCCTCCAAAAAAATCGAACTGGCAACCTAAAGTTACTACTTGCAGTTCTCTAACAAAAGATGGAATTTCTGAAGTCTGGAATACGATTTCTGATTATTTTGAAATGACGAGAGAAACAGGATTTTTCCAAGAAAAAAGAAATGAACAAAACCACTTCTGGATGATGGAAACTATCAACGAACAGCTAAAACAAAATTTCTATAATCAGCCAGAAATCATTTCCCTTTTAGAAGAAAGCAAAAAAGCAGTGCAAAACAATGAAATTTCATCTTTTGCAGCAGCTTCTGAGTTATTAAAATTGTATTTTAATAAAGACTCTAAGTAACTGAAATTCTAAGTTTCTGAGTTTTTTTTATTTAGTTTACAATAATTTAATCATTAATTTTTAAGTTATTGAGATATGCTTTCTCCATAGTTATATCCGTAACAAACTTAATTGCACATTCACCAGTTTTTTCCATTTCTTCAAAAACTCGTTTTGCTTTATTATGCAGTTTTTGCTCATTTAGATAATTATCAAAGATTTTTTGGGCAAAATCAATACTTCCGTAATATATCAAAAAATCTATTGGTAAATTTTGATGTTTAGTATCAAAGTGTTCATTTAATACTAAAGAATTATCGGCAATATCATTTAATAAATTGTTTAAATTTTCAAATTTTTCAAAAACAGGAACAGCATATTTTTCAATCAACTCACATAGCTTTGGTATAATATTATCCTGATTTGCGAGGGCAATATTCCAATCAGTATTTTTGTTTTTTAATGGTGTTATGTTTTCTAATTTAGTTGAAAAAATTAATCCACTTTCTTCTTCTGAATTGTATTTTTCATTTTGCCATTTTTTAAGCGATAACGATGATACTGAAATATGCGGCCAAATTACAACACTCCCTGACCAATTTCTCATACTAGATTGGAAATAAATTTCAAATACAAATTCTCCATTTTTAGATTTTTTTCTTAAAACCTGTCCTTTCTTTGTAGATTTAAAACCTTGTGGAGACAATATTTCTGTAATTTTTTGGCAACCAATTTCAAATATTTCTTTCGTTTTCATTTTCTTATTTCATTTTCAATCCATACTTTTTGTAAAAATTTACAGCACAAAATTACTCTGCTTTTTGAAATAAACAAAAAGCAGCGACAAACAATGAAATTTCATTGTTTGTCGCTGCTTCTGAGTTATTAAAATTATATTTTAAAAAAAGGTTCTAAGTTGCTAAGGTTTCTTGTTTGAGTGAAGTTGAAGAACTATATAGCATTTCGACTTCGCTCAATTTGACAAAACTTAGAACCTTAGCAACTTAGTATCTTAGCATCTTTATTTCTTTGCTCTAAGCTTATATTTATTTTCCTTATAGAGGTTTCCCGCTGTAATTACATGCGCCAAAGCATCTTTTGCTAATTCTTCATTTAATTTTACAGGAATCAAAGTTGTATCGTTTTTGATTTCAAATTGCAATGGTTTCAAATTTGGCTGCATAATCACAACTTGATTTTCTACCCTGAAAGCATTGATGTCATTAAACTGCAT
>NZ_DHEI01000093.1:0-33689 GCF_002399805.1 Flavobacterium sp. UBA4854 | reverse complement strand
AATGTATCCCCTTCCTCTTTGAAAAGAAATAAAAATAAGTCAGAACACACTAATCTTACTGACAAGCTGCTCAATGACCAGCATATTAATACCTACAATGATCAGATACTTCACTGATTTTTATTCCATTATTTGATACCAAAGACTGGAATCAGATTGTAATTTATATTCAGAAGTTTATTTATAACAGCAGTGCAGTAATAATAGTTTTAGATGTGGAAGGACAAATAATGGCAGATTACCAGCCATGGAAAAAATACATTCGATTGAACAGAGTACTCCCAATCAATTTACATTTAAGAAGAAACAAACAATTGAGAAAGATTTTTTGGTTCAGCAAAGCCTTATGCTGATAGACGCAGAAGGCTGGAGACATTTGGTTAATACAAAAAGTTCATGGTTATCTGATATTCCTTCAACATTGATTATTGCAGACGAAAAAAAATAAAAACTTCCAAAATAAATTCATCCCTATATAATAAATATTCCTAATTAATACAGGGATGAATTCTTTAATCAAATCTTAAACCTTTTCCATTTCTATATATTAATTCTAATATCATCTTATGAAAAAGTGCTGATGCAGAACAATTTTAATATACAAGGGTTTATAATCATTTATGTTATAGCAAACCTATAAACATATAATAATATTATTTCTTCACAAATTTAGTTAGAATTACTATTACCTGCCCGTCTATTTTTCCTTCAATTTGCTCATGATTGTCATGAACTAAACGAATATTTCGCACCGCTGTACCAACTTTTGCATTTAAAGATGAGCCTTTTACATCCAAATCTTTGATAAGAGTTACCGTATCGCCGTTTTGCAGGATATTACCATTGCTGTCTTTATGGAAATTAATAGATCCGTCACCAGTATGGTCTCCGGTTGCTTTTGCCCATTCCAGATTTTCATCCTCCAAATACATCATATCCAGCGCATCAGCAGCCCAGCTTTCATTACGAAAACGGTTAAGCAGACGCCATGAAACCACCTGTACGGCCGGTACTTCACTCCACATAGATGTAAATAGAAAATTTTTCCAGAAAACATCATCCAACTCCTCTTTCTTTTCAATTTGATTAAAGCATTTTTCATTGATTAAAATCCAGCTGTCGGCTCCTTTATTTTGAGCAGGCGGGACTTCATAAGCTATTAGATTTTCACTGCTGCCGCTTAATTCACATACATTTCCACTTCTCTTTTTTAGTAATTCTTCTAATTTCATTTTATTTATAAATAAAGTTTAAAGACTTCTCAGAACATATTCTAAATTCATATATTCTTCACCGTCCATATTTTAATTAATTTTATTCAGTAGGCTTATAGATTTCATGCTCCAATTTAAGCCGTTTTTCTCCAGAAGCTTAATACCCCGCTGTGCGAAATGGATTCTAAGCTGAAACTTTTTGGAACCTCTCTGCAATTGCTCCAGTAGGTAACCAGTTTTGTGCCAATGGGAGTTTTCTCCAGCTGGTCTTTAAGATAAGCTGTATATAGATTATATAGTTCCTCACTTGGATCAATTGATTTGTTAATACGGGCCGTCAGATCTATATTTTCCTGAAATGAATTGAAAAAATAGAAAGCGTCATAATCCAAAAAAGATATCTCCATAATATTTGAGTGTACGAATTCTACATTATCAATCTTATATTTTTTGGCAATTTTTCGCGATAATTTTATAAGCGATTCCCTTTGTTCCACCCCATAAAAAATTCCATCTGTTAAAGCGGCCCCCACAAGGCAGAATTTTCCAGCCCCCGAGCCTATATCCAATACTCTTTTATTGGGTTTGTCCACCAAAAAACCAGCTGCTTTTCTGGCTATTTTTACGGGGGTCCAATGGCGGGAGGCGAGCTTCTTTATCCTAATAGGGTACACTTGGTTAAACTCGTTATCATCAATAGATTTATTTTGCTTGAGATGTTCAAAAATCATTTTATAAATACTTTTGCATTTGCTGCAGTTGGCTTAATTTTCCTTGCTAAATGGAATAATTTAACAGGTGGTAAAAATATAGAGAGTCCCAATATATTTAACTGATTAATATCTTTCTAAAATTTGATTTAAATCAAGAATTCCGTTCAAAGGATTCTGATTTCAATTATAAATCAGGAACGACATAAGAGCTGCCTAAATTATGGCGCCAAAACGCAAAGCATCTTCTCAATCAAAATGAAGTAGGATCCTATAGTAGCCATTACTTTTTTCCTGCCCTGAATCTTTAAGATCTTTTTTGCTTTTTTTTCTGTTTTCGCTTATAAAAATCTTTATCCTTTATTAAGCCCACTGACATTCCCACACACCCTTCACCTTATATTTATATTGCACGCATTCTCCACATATGCATCTTGATTGGTTCTGTCGCATCTGTCGGAATCAAATATAAGAATTTAAGTAATTTAAAAGTTAGTCTGCTAATTTAGAGAATGATTTAAACATAGTTGTCCCATGTCCAATCATCTGATTCTTTCTCAGCATATGCACAACTTCAATTCCACTCAATGTTCGTCTTGCTGATTCAAAGCTTTTAAAGCCTAACCCGTTTTGTATCCTCCATTTTATAAATCGATGGTCCTGTTCTACAATATTGTTGAGATATTTACACTGCCGAATTTTAATCTTTGAGAACGAACGCTTGTTATAGACTTTGATCGCTGCGGTATTAGAACCGCTTTTATCAATGTTTATTACTCTTGGTATGCAGTTATTACTAATTGCTTTAATTAGAAAAGACTGAGCGCTCATTCTTTGTCTTCTTCTGGTCAAAAGAAAGTCTACTGTATTGCCTAGTTTATCTACTGCTCTATATAAATAACACCAAATACCTTTTACTTTGATATAGGTTTCATCCAATCTCCAACTTGTACCTACTTTACCTTTTCTCTTCTTCATCTCTGACTCAATGAAAGGTGTGAACTTAAAAACCCAGCGCTGAATAGTAGCATGATCAACATGAACTCCTCGCATTTTCATGATCTCTTCAACATCCCGATAGCTTAACGTAAACCTAAGCTTAAAATATACGGCCTGCAGTATAATAGACCTCGGATAGCAATGACCTTTCGTATTCATGAGTTTAACAATTCAAAAAAGGCAAAGTTAAAACGTAGGTAGATGCGACAGAACCTACGTAAGTATGCCTTAATAATTTTTAAAACCAAATACAACTTAATTAAGTTAAATCACATACAGTTCATCTATCGGCAAAAAAGAATTGGAGTTGATACCTTATTTGCGACTAAAAGCTTAGGCAGTGTTTATCTGAAGCAGTAAAAAATGATGATATATTGCCTAAAATTTCTGACTGGCAGCTAATTTTATTCCTGCTAATTTTAACAGCATGAAAAATACGAGGAGAACCTTTACATTAAGCTTTAAGATTCTGGCCGCCACCATGAGCATCCACTGCGGAAGAGTGTGTGACGTGGCAAGAGAACTCAACATCAGTACAAGTACCCTTCAGCACTGGAAGAAGCTTTACCAAGAAGGCAGATTTACCACAAAGAAAACTTCAGCTGAAATATCCCATAAAAATGAGCTGCAGAAGCTTCGGAAACAGATAAAAGAATTAGAAATTGAAAGGGACATCCTAAAAAAGGCTCAAAATATCTTCTCCAAGAGCGGCGGGTGAAATATGAATTCATCAGAGAAAATGCTGAAATTTTTCCTGTCGAGAAGATGTGCCGGATTTTTCAGATCCACAAAAGCAGTTTCTTCCGCTGGAGGAAAAGAACACCCACTGCAAAGTCTGTACGGAAAGCCCATATCATAAAAGAAATTATAAGAATTTACCATTGGAGCCAATGTCGATACGGAAGCCCTAGAATTGCTAAAGAATTAGATTCCATTGGGATAAAAGTTTCCAGAAAATTTGTCGCGCAGATTATGAAGGAAAACCATCTGAGAAGCATTGCAAAATCTAAATATAAAAAGACTACAAACCCACCCCGTAATAACAGATCAGCAGAAAACAGATTAGAACAGATTTTTAAGGCAGCCAGAAGAAACGAAATCTGGGTTTCTGATATAACCTACATCGAAACAGATGAAGGCTGGATCTATCTCACTGTGGTGATAGACCTTTTTGACCGTAAAGTGATCGGCTGGTCAATCAGCGAAACAATGAGAGCAAAAGATACAAGCATCACCTCTTTAACGAAAGCTCTTTTAAATCGTCCATTGCAGAACAATCAGGAACTACTCTTTCACTCAGACCAAGGAAAGCAATATGCCTGCCGTGAGTTTATTGCTTTATTAGCCACAAATAAAATAACCCAAAGCATGAGCCGAAAAGGAAACTGCTATGATAACGCGATAGCAGAAAGCTTCTTCAAGACATTAAAGGTAGAGCTGGTATACCAAAATAAATATAAGACTAAAGAGAAAGCAGAAAAATCAATAACCGATTATATCGAGAACTTTTACAACACCTGCAGAAGACATTCTGCACTCGGAAACTTAACCATCGAAGAGTTTCAGAATCAGCAGGCAATTAAATAATAGCTTTTCTTAGTATGCTAGAGTTAAACTGGGTGCACAATCGATGCATTTAGATTTAACAAGAACTGATAATACTGTATTAAAACAATTTGAAGGCTCAAGTTTGAAATATTACTAACACTAATGTCTGGAGAGTTTAGGTTCGAAACTTTTAGAGTTCAAATATTTCAACAAATTGACCGGATACTTAGCAGGGATAATTTATATATTACTTTTCAATCATTATAATTTTGCATTTCAATTTACAATACAATTAGTAACTCTTATAATTGTATAGAATGTAAATTCCAAGTATTGAAATCTTTTTTGGTTTCATCTTATAATTTGAAACCACTTTAGAATGTTTTTCAAATATTAAAATTTTGCAATTTTATAATTTTATCCTTATCAAATTTGAAGATATACAGTAACTACAATTGTATGGTATTAATTTAAGTTTTTATGTCATGATAATCAAACGAACCTTAATCAAATCCTTATTTTTTTTTTCTGACAATTTCTCCTTTGTTTACCCAGAAATACAAAACAGATGTACCTGCATCACTAGTGATTCCTAGCAAGATAGAATCTCGTATTGGAACATTGAACTTTAAAGATGGTTTTCCTGATGATAAAACCGTTGAAAAAGTCTATGATAACCTCGATTTTAGCAGGGCTCTTATCGCTTTTATGAATACCATGCCCGGAGCCTCGCAGGTAGCACAACGTAAAGGTATTCGTGAATTTGGACCTGATAATGGTACCGTTATTATTTTTGAAAACTTAATGGATTCAAGATCGCTTTTTTTAACAGCAAATACAGAGAGCATGTACGCCCTTGGCTGGCTAAACTTAAAAGACGGACCTGTTGTGGTAGAATCTCCTCCCAATACCCTTGGACTAGTGGATGATTTTTGGTTTCATTATGTAACAGATCTTGGACTTGCGGGACCAGATAAGGGAAAAGGCGGGAAATTTATTTTTGTACCGCCAGGTTACAAAGGTAAAATTCCAACAGGTTATTTTGTATTTAAACCCAAGACCTATAATCTTTTATTTGGAACCAGAGGATTTGTAGTCAATGGTGATACAAAATCAACTGCAGAGAACATTAAGAAAAACTTGCGCATATATCCACTTTCAAAAGCTGTCAATCCGTCCAAAACGAATTTTGTCAATGTATCGGGAAAATCTTTCAGCACCATCCACTCTATGGATTATAATTTCTTCAAAGAAATTAACGAAGTAGTTCAGGAAGAGTCAAACGACGCCATGGATTCCGAAACCTTGGGACTGCTGGCTTCGATCGGTATTGAAAAAGGAAAACCTTTTAACCCTGATGAAAGAATGAAAAAAATACTCACTGAAGCGGCTTCGGTAGGTAATGCCACGGCAAGAGCCAGTGCTTACCGTTCGCGCCTGACAGATTCTTTCTTTTTCCCAAACAGTGCCTGGGGTACCTGTTTTATAGGAGGCAGTTATCTTTTTGAACATGAAGGTGTCCGTATGCTCGATGCTCGCTCTTATATGTTTTTCTATGCCACAGGCATCACCCCTGCTATGGCTATCCAAAAAGTGGGTGCCGGTTCAGCATATGCTGCCGCATTTGTCGATGCCCAAAAGAAACCCTTTGACGGCGGTAAGACTTATCACCTGCATTTACCTCCCAATATTCCGGCAAAACAGTTTTGGTCAGTAGTTTTGTATGACAATCAGACTCGATCTATGCTTCAGACCGATCAGCAGTTTCCGAGTATCAGCAGTCAGAAAAAAGAAACTCAGGTGAATGCTGACGGTTCTGTAGATTTGTACTTTGGACCTAAATCACCTGCAGGAAAAGAAAATAACTGGGTACAAACAATACCAGATAAAGGATGGAGCATTATCCTGCGTCTTTACGGTCCGCAGCAGTCATGGTTTGATAAGACTTGGAAACCCGGAGAAATTGAAGAAATATAATAATTTGTTAAGACGAGGAAGTTCCCTTCTATTAATTTCTAATTTAAAATATTTTTGATAATTCACATTATTTCAACTCTTTTAATGCATCTTCCAGTTTATATTTTTCTCGAACATAATCTTCCTCTAATGAGTCAATAGTCTGTTGTAAAGATGGATCATAGTGCTTAATATCCCCTGCAAATTGTTTAGTAAATTTTACTTTTTCCTTTAATAGGTTAAGTTGCTTCTGAGCGTCTTCTATGCACGTATTCATGTATTCCCGCTCGTCTTGAGGGTGCAATTCTACTTGCTCTCTCTGCTGATCAATAATCTGTTGTGACGATTTAATGATACTGTCTGATTCTTTGTTCAATGCAAACCACTTTCTCAGAAGATTATCATTAATACCAGAGACCTCATCTAAATCTGTCTCTAAGCCATTTTCATTTGAACTCGTCCAATCTTTTTGCTGGCAGCAATATAACAGTATAGCAATACCAGCCAGTATGTAAAACTTTGTTTTCATATAATTTCTTATTTAATTTCTCTTGTGATATTTTCAATTACAAAACAGTTTTATTCTTACTGCTTTTTCTGGTTTTCAATTCTTTGTCTTTGTTGTTTGCCAATTTGATAGTACTAGCAACAGGAAAATTTTCTGGTAAAATCAAAATTGTTTCTTCAATTACTTTACGAGTTTTTAATCCAACAGCAAAATGAATACTATTGGCTTCAACAATATCATTGACTTTGTCGTTTTTGAGCTTTTCTGTGGTTTGAGTAACACGAAATAAATTCATTGCCAATTCTGTATTTTCCATATGGTCGAGAATGTTTTCATCAGGATTAAGACCTCTAATCTCGCGTATGGCTTTTACATCCAGACCTCCATAAAGTCCTCTATATCCATGGTTTTGAAAAAAGGCATAATCTGCAGGGGTAACAATACCAGCTTTTCGTGCGGCTCCTGCTAGCTGAAGATTTCTCTTAGCTAGTTCTTTACGAAGAAAATATCTTCGCTCTTTTACTATTTTAAAATTTTTACTTTTTTGCTGTTGGTTCAATTCCTGCAGACGAGCTTGTGTTGCAAAATAGGCTTGTCCAAGCGCTACCGGTTTTAAAGCAGGATCTGCATTTTGAATTATAAGATAACAGCCATATCGTGATAATTTTGCATCACCCCCATTCCTTTGTAAATCACTCTCAACTGATTTTATTGCACTAAAATCTTTAAAATGTAATGCTGTCTCCTGACCTGTATTAATACAGGAAGCCTTTGCCTTATCCAGCACTTCAATAAATGAACTATACCTGGAATACCCTAGCAATTTTGCAAGATCCTTGGCACTCCAATACTCATTGCCAGCCTTATCTGTTTTTTTGAGTTTCTCAAATATCGATATGCTTTTGCTTTGTGATTTATTTGCTTTCATTGTACTTTTTATTTAAAATCTGAGATTATTTTCTAAACTTATTTTAAATTAAAATTATCCTCAATACATCTTAGCTAGACTCTAAGACAGCAAATATCATTTAATATTTTAAGCAGAAAAATGATTTGTATCACCTTATAAAAAAGCTATAAATATCAAAAGATGATCACAATCAT
This sequence comes from Flavobacterium sp. UBA4854, assembly GCF_002399805.1. Lineage (NCBI taxonomy): Bacteria > Pseudomonadati > Bacteroidota > Flavobacteriia > Flavobacteriales > Flavobacteriaceae > Flavobacterium > Flavobacterium sp. UBA4854. The sequence continues at coordinate 25,650 of NZ_DHEI01000093.1, read as the reverse complement.
TTTTAATTTTTACGTGTCCAACTATCTTTAAAATAAAATTAAAAGCCATAAAAAGAGAGATTAAAAAGAAATGAAAATGGAAAAATATATTTTAAAGTTTAGTGAGATCGGAATTAACGATATTAATAAAGTAGGTGGCAAAAATGCTTCTCTGGGAGAGATGTACAATAATCTTAGTCCTCATGGTATTAGAGTTTCCAATGGTTTTGCCATAACAACAACTGCCTACAAAGATTTTATAGAATACAATCATTTAAGTTTTGCTCTAAACGAATTAATGCAACTTTTGGATAAGAAAGACTTTATCAACTTAACTGAAATTGGTGAGAAAGCGAGAAAGCTGCTACTTGATGCAAAATTTCCCTTAGATCTTCAAACCGAAATTTCAGACGCCTACTCCTGTTTATGTGAAGACAAAGATCTGGCAGTTGCCGTTAGAAGTAGTGCCACTGCAGAAGATCTTGTCAATGCAAGCTTTGCTGGACAACACGATTCATTTCTAAATATTAAAGGTACAATGCCGCTGATTTATGCCGTAAAATGCTGTTTTGCGTCACTCTATACAGACAGAGCCATTAAATACAGATTTGACAAAGGTTTTGATCACGACAAAATATTTCTTTCTGTTGGTATTCAGCAAATGGTCCGCTCTGATTTAGCTTGTTCCGGTATCGGATTTACACTGGAACCCGAATCGGGATTCCTTGATGTGATTCATATTGCAGGGACCTGGGGTCTAGGTGAAACAATCGTACAAGGTATCGTAACTCCTGATGAATTTCTAGTATTTAAAAGATCCATTAAAAACAATAAAAAGGCTATTTTGCAGAAAAATCTCGGAGCAAAAAATAAGATGCTCATTTACAATGATAATTCTTCCGGTACTAATTCAACTGTTCTAAAAATTACGCCCCGAAAATGGTGCAACAAATTTGTCCTTGACGACTCCGAAATTGAAAAACTCGCCAGATGGGCCCTTATTATAGAAGAACATTATAATAAACCAATGGATTTTGAATGGGCGAAGGATGGCTTAAATGGAGAGCTTTATATTATTCAGGCCAGACCGGAAACGGTACATTCCCTCTTAAAACCACTATCAATTACTACTTATAAATTAGAAAAAAAAGGAGTAGCACTTGTTCAGGGCGAGGCTGTTGGAAACCGTATAATTTGTGGTACTGCAAGAATTCTTGTATCGCCAAAAGACGCTTCAAAACTCCAAAGTGAAGAAATTCTGGTTACTAATTTTACCAGTCCGGATTGGGATCCTATCCTAAAAAAAGTGGCTGGAATCATTACCAATAAAGGCGGACGAACAAGTCATGCCTCTATAGTAGCCAGAGAAATGGGAACACCAGCCATTGTGGGAATCGGTAATGCCACTGAAATTATTAAAGATGGGGATCTTATTACCCTGAGCTGTGCAGAAGGAAAAACCGGTTATGTCTATAAAGGCAAATTAAAATACCTGCAAACAACTGTGCCACTCAACAAAATAAAGCTCCCGCAAAAACCAAAAGTCCAGCTGATAGTTTCTGAACCCGAGAAAGCATTTGATTTATCATTTTATCCAAATGATGGCGTAGGCTTACTCAGACTTGAATTTATTATAAGCCACAACGTGAAGATACATCCCATGGCGCTCATTCATCCGGAAAAAGTACTTGATGCTGATCAAAGTTTAGCGATAGCAGCACTCACACAAAACTATAGTAGTAAGCCAAATTACCTCATCGAAAAACTCTCACAAGGTGTAGCCACAATAGCGGCAGCCTTTTATCCCAAAGAAGTCATCGTCAGAATGAGTGATTTTAAAAGCAATGAATATTCCGAGCTTCTCGGAGGCTCTTTTTTTGAGCCTCACGAAGAAAATCCAATGCTTGGTTTTCGTGGCGCTTCCCGTTACTATCATGAAAAATATCGCGAAGGATTCAGGCTTGAATGTGAAGCGATGAAAATAGTTCGGGATGAAATGGGACTTACCAATGTAAAACTCATGATTCCATTTTGTCGTACGCCCGAAGAAGGAAAAAAAGTGATCGCTCTAATGGAAGAATACGGTTTAAAACAGCGTAATAATGGTCTTGAAATATATGTTATGGCAGAGCTTCCATCAAACATATTACTGGCTCAAGAGTTTGCTGAAATTTTTGATGGTTTTTCTATCGGTTCCAATGATCTAACACAGCTTACTTTAGGCATCGACAGAGATTCTGAATTAATTGCAGATCTTTTTGATGAACAAAATCCAGCTTCAAAACAATTCATACTCCAAATGATAAATACCGCTGTGAAAATGGGTAAGAAAATTGGCCTTTGCGGACAGGCGCCTAGTGATTCAGCAGATTTTACAAAATTTTTAGTTACGGCAGGAATCGATAGTATTTCTTTTAATGCTGATGCTCTAATAAATGGTATTAAAAATATCAATACATCAACACTTTCTCTAAAATTCAAAAGAGGTGCTTCTATACATTAAGAGAACTTTTTGAATCATAAATTAAAGAATGAAACCAGTAGATAAAAACAACAAGACAAAACATTGATTATCAAAAACATTTACCGAAATTTGTTTAAAAAAAATCGATTGCAAAATGAAAAACCAGGCACTTTTAAATGCAATTATTGAAAATGCAATCGATGGCATAATCACAATTAACGAAAGAGGAATTGTTGAATCTATTAATCCTTCTGCATGCCGTCTTTTTCTGTATAATCCTGATGAAGTTATTGGCAAAAACATTTCACTTTTAATGCCTTCTCCAGATAGAGAAAAACACGATTCTTATATACAAAACTATAAATCTTCTGGAATTCCGCATATTATTGGACATGACAGGGATGTGCTTGGGAGGAAAAAAGACGGAAACATATTTCCTTTTAGGCTTGGAGTAAGTGAAGTTAAATTTGAGGGAGAAAGAATTTTTGCAGGTTTCATTCATGATATGAGCCACCAAAAAGAAGCGGAAAACCGTTTAATGCAATACACTCAGCATTTAGAAGAACTAGTAAAAGACCGTACGCAGACGTTAAACGAAACTATTGAAGCCTTAACCGCCACACAAGAAGAGGTGAGCAACACCCTCGAAAAAGAGAAAGAACTTAATAAAATTAAAAGCCGCCTCTTATCGATGGCCTCCCATGAATTTAGAACACCTTTAAGCACCATTCAGCTTTCCACTGCCCTACTGCAGCGTTATGTAGAAAATATAGATAATCCAAAAATTGAAACCCATATACGGAAGATCAAAAGCGCCATTGTAAACCTGACTACAATTTTGAATGATTTTTTACTTCTTGAAAAAGCAGAATCGAATAAAATTACTCTCGAAATATCAACTTTTAATCTACAGGATTTTATCAAAGAAATTATAGGAGAATTGAAGCTCCTTACAAAAAAGAGACAAAAGATAATTAGCATACCCAATACTGAAATTATTTTGGTAAAGCTGGACAAAAACTTACTCAAAAATTGCATCATCAATCTTGTATCCAATGCTATAAAATATTCAGGAGAGGAAACCGAAATCGAACTATCGACTTCAATCACGGATACTATGATAACCATCAATGTTAAAGATAATGGCATTGGCATTCCTGAGGAAGATCATAAACATTTGTTTGAAGCTTTCTTTAGAGCGCATAATACAGGAAATATTCCAGGGACGGGTCTGGGACTTCATATTGTTTCACGCTATGTATCACTAATGAATGGAACCATTTCATTTAAAAGCGCCATTGATAAAGGAACTTTATTTACTATTGAATTGCCACGTTATGACTAAAATACTTATCATTGAAGATAATGACAATATCAGAGAAAATGTTGTTGAAATACTTGAACTCTCCGGTTATGAGGTTTTTGCAGCAGCTAATGGAAAAACAGGAGTGGAAACAGCACTTAAAATATTGCCTGATCTAATACTATGTGATATTATGATGCCTGAACTTGATGGATATGGCGTTTTACATATTCTTCATAAACATCCTGAAACACAAGCAACACCTATTATATTTTTGACTGCCAAAGCGGAAAGAGCCGATATTCGTAAAGGAATGGAGCTGGGAGTTGATGATTATCTTACCAAGCCATTTGATGATATTGAGCTCCTTAAGGCAATAGAAGCCAGATTGAAGAAAAAAGAACTGCAACAACTTTTTTATGGACAGAGTGCCGAAAACCTCAACGCAGTTATTTCTAAAGAAGACGGACTCGTAAAACTAAAAGAAATCATGCTTGATCGCAGCACCCGACATTATAAAAAAAATCAATATATTCATTACGAAGGCGATCATGTACTAGGAATCTATTATATCATAAGCGGAAAAGTTAAGACGGTAAAACTTACTCAGGAAGGACGTGAACTTATTACTGGCGTTTATAAAGAAAATGATTATCTGGATATCAGTATACTGTTTTCAAATGATACTTATAACGATACCACTATTGCACTGGAAGAAACAGTTTTAAGCTTTTTGCCAACAGAACAGCTTGATAAACTTCTTTTTCTGTATCCTGATGTTGGTGCTAAATTCATCAAAATTCTCGCCAATGATATGCGAGAAAAAGAAGAACGACTGCTGCAGATTGCTTATATGTCAGTACGCAAAAGAATTGCCCAAGGTATTGTACACCTAGCAAAGGAGCACAGCTCTGATGGCAATAGTATTAAATTCTCCAGAGATGATCTGGCCGCTTTTTCTGGAACATCACCTGAAACTGTCAGCCGTACTTTAAGCGATTTTAAGGAAGAAGGATTAATAGAAAAAACCTCAAGTACTATACATATCCTTAATTTAGATAAACTAAGCAGGATAAAAAACTAAAAAATCAATTTATGATGAAGATCATATTCGCAAATGATTTTCATCATCTGTCCGCAACATAATCTACTGTAATTTTGGTTGCACTATTTCATAAAACAAAATCTATCTGATCTGTTTTTTCGAACTAGTCTAAAACTTTAGTAAAAAAAGTTGAATAATGAAAGTAATTAAACACTCAGGTCATGTTGTCCCGTTCGACATCGAAAAATTAAAACTTTCTCTTCAAAAATCTGGAGCTGATGCTAATCTTATAAGAGAATGCCTTGTACAGATACAAAATCAAATGTATGAAGGCATAACTACCAAGCAAATATATAAACTGGCATTTGCGATCTTAAAAAAAGCGTCAAACGGACATGCCGCGCGATATAACCTGCGCTACGCATTGCAAATGCTTGGTCCGGCAGGTTTTTTCTTTGAAAAATTTATATCCAGACTTTATGCCGCCGAAGGTTACAAAACAAGAACAAATCTAACCCTGCAGGGAAAATGTGTATCGCATGAAGTAGATGTGGCACTGAAAAAAGAAAACAAGCTGTCGATGGTTGAATGTAAATTTCATAGCAGCAGAGAAGGAGCTTCAGATGTAAAAGTACCAATGTATATTCTGTCCCGATTTAATGATCTCAAAGCTAAACAGCATACTATTTTTAGCGGAAGCGAAAACATAGATTCCTGTATAATAGTAACAAACAACCGATTTACTAAAGATGCTGAAACTTTTGCCATTTGCAGTGGAATAACTCTTTTAAGCTGGGATTATCCTAAAAATAACAGCATTAAAAATAAAATAGATAAAGGAGGACTTTACCCGATTACATGTCTCACAACGCTGTCAATGGTCGAAAAAGAAAAATTGCTTATTCTCGATCAAATACTTGTAAAAGATCTTATTAATGATTCGAAAAGTCTTCATAAAATAGGAATTAGTGAAAACCGGATCAGAAATGTATTAAAAGAAGCTTCACAAATTTGTAAACTTATTTAAGATGAAAATAAAATTTATTGGAGGCGCCGGAACCGTAACAGGCTCAAAGACACTCATAGAAAGTAATGGTATAAGAATATTGATTGATTGTGGGCTTTTTCAAGGGCTTAAGGCGCTCAGACAACTTAACTGGGAGCCTTTGCCAGTTTTGCCCTCAACAATAGATTATGTGCTACTAACACACGGTCACCTGGATCATTGCGGATGGCTTCCAAGATTGGTTGCACAGGGATTCACAGGTAAAATATATTGCACCTCTCCTACTAGAGATGTGGCCAAACTTGTTCTTTTAGACAGCGCTAAAATTCAGGAAGAAGAAGCCAACAAAGCCAACAAAGAACATTATTCTAAACATGAAAAGGCAGAACCACTCTATACTTTAGAGCAAGCTGAAGCTGTTCTTCCCTATTTTAAAATCTTACAACCAGATACTTCAACAGACATTTCTTCTGATATTACTGCTACTTATACTGGTGCAGGACATATTATTGGTGCCTGCACTATTACACTAATACTTGAAGGCAAAACTTTGGTTTTTTCAGGTGACATAGGACGTGATGATGATGTCTTGATGTTTCCGCCAACAAAACCCATACTAGGTGATTATCTTTTTTTAGAAAGTACTTATGGTAACCGTATTCATCTGGATCTGGATGCAAAAAAAGAGCTTGAAAACTATATCAATACCACTATAGAACAAAAAGGAACTGTTATTATTCCAGGATTTGCTGTAGAAAGAGCACAATCTATAATGTACTTAATATGGCAACTTAAAATTGAAGGCAGAATTCCAGATGTTCCCTACATTCTCGATACTCCGATGGGCGCCAGTGTCCTGGATATTTTTTTACAGAATATGCAATGGCACAAACTCTCTGCTAATGACTGTCATGAAATGTGCAAAATGTTTAAAATAGTTTCTGAATACGAACAGACTATGCGAATCATTGAAGATCCTCAGCCCAAGGTAATCATTGCTGCTAGCGGAATGGCCACAGGAGGTCGAGTATTATCCTATTTCGAGCATTATATAGACCTGGAGAAAACTACTGTTGTAATGGTAGGCTATCAGGCAGAGGGCACTCGTGGAAGAAGACTTCTTGAAGGTGCCGATGAAATTAAAATATACGGAAACTACTACAACGTAGAAGCTAAAATAGTTCAGATTGAAGGACTCTCTGCTCACGGAGATCAGGAAGATCTTGTAAACTGGCTTTCATCTCTTAAAAATGTTCCCAAATGCATTTATTTAGTACATGGAGAAAATCTTCCGGCAGATGAACTTCGAATTAAAATTCAGGATAGATATGGTTTTAAGTGTCGTGTTCCGATCATAGGAAGCGAAATAGAAATCTAGAAGATTTTTCATTTCCTTCTAAAATATTTTGGAACCTCAAACCATAATACGGATACTGATCCTGCCAATACACATACAATAAGCTGAAAAACTGTAGGCATTTCAAAATTAAATAAAGAACGTAAAAAAGGTACTGCAAATAATAGTATAACCAAAAGCACCGTAATGCCTATTAAAAGCGAAACCATAAAATTTTTATAGTGAACTGTTACCCATAATGAATAATAAAAAGATCGGTTTACCAGTGTGAGTAGAACATTAGCCGTAATCAAAGTCAAAAAAACCATGCTTCGTGTAGTGTCTTCATTCCATTGATTGTAAACTGACCATTGATATATACTTAATACTCCAATACTAATAACAACTCCCTGCAAAATACTCGTTATCAATTCTTTTGTTTTAAAAAAAGTAGATATCAATGCTCTTGGTCCTCTTTGCATGGTATCGGCTTCAGTAGGTTCATTCTCATAGAGTATCGAACAGGTTGGTCCCATAATAAGTTCGAGCAGAATTACATGTAGTGGACTGAATATATTCGGATAAATCCATCCTAAAGCAAGTGGAATAAAAACGATCAGAATTATGGGTATATGTATTGATATAATGTACTGAATTGCCTTTTTTAGATTCGTGTAAATTCTCCTTCCCATTGCTACGGCATCTACCATTTTAGAAAGATCATCTTCTACCAGAATAAGGGAGGCAGCATCTTTTGCTATAGCTGTCCCTTTTTTCCCCATGGCAATACCGATGTGGGCTGCTTTAAGTGAAGGTCCGTCATTTACGCCGTCACCGGTCATGGCTACAATTTGTCCATTTGCTTTGAGAGCGTTGACAATTCTTAGTTTGGCTTCGGGAAACATTCGACTAAACAAATTGATATCCATTACTCTAGTTTGTAATTCCGAATCACTCAACTTCATTAGCTCATCGCCTGTAATGGCTTTATCAAATCCCTTAAAACCGATCTGCTGAGCAATTGCGTTTGTTGTACGGGCATTATCTCCTGTAATAATCTTCACCCCAATTCCGGCTTTATAAAAAGACTGTAATACCTCTGAAATATTATCCTTAGGCGGATCATAAAAAGCAACTAAGCCTTTAAATATAAATGGAATTTCCTGCTGTTTTTCAGGATAATTATTTCCTTCCAAAGAGCCTTGAGCAACTCCAAGAACCCTGTATCCTTTTCCGGTTAGTTTATCCATAGCCAATAGGACAATTTCTCTGGTTTCGTTTGTAAGATGGCAAACTTCAAAAATTGCTTCAGGTGCTCCTTTTGCAGCAATAATTCGATTTCCTCCATCATCTTCAAAAATATGAGTCATCATGGGCGGCCTACCTGATAACGGATATTCATGAATCATTTTAAAGTTGGCAGTCAAATCTTTAGCTGTAAACTTTTTATAAGTATTATGAAGTGCTATTTCCATCGGATCAAAAGGTATGGGTTCACTTGCCCACATAGCTGTCATTATAAGATCCTCAGTTTCTTTTGATTCTCCAAAAGTATTAACTTCTGCGTCTAATCCAGAGGGCAAGTAAAGACTCGCTAATTCCATTTTATTCTGAGTTATGGTTCCCGTTTTGTCTGTACAAATAATGGTGGCGCTGCCTAGTGTTTCAACTGTTTTCATTTGTTTGACTACGATGCCCATTTTCATTAACCTGCGCGCTCCCAATGCCATAAATGTTGTAAAAGCAACCGGAATCTCCTCTGGTAATATACTCATTGCTAAGGTGAGCGCTACCAAAAGACTTCCCAAAACATTACCCAATCTGACATAATTGATAGCCCAGACCAGAATAAAAATCAGAACTCCAACAAAAACCATCTTTTTTATAAAATTCCCAATCTGAAGTTCTAATGGCGTCTTTTCTTCGGCAATAGCTTCCAGGCTGCTTCCTATTTTACCCAGCCTTGTTTCATTTCCTATTTCTGTTACTTTAATTATGGCCAATCCGCTGACAACTGTAGTTCCCGAAAAAACTTTGTGATCTTCTTTATCTTTATCTTTAAAAACACTCATTGATTCACCGGTGAGTATTGATTCGTTTACTGAAAAATCATTTGAACTCATGATGATTCCATCAGCAGGAACCAATCCTCCTTCTTCCACAATTACCAAATCACTAACGACAATATCTTGTGTTTTAATATTTTGCTGTTTACCCTCACGAATAACTTTGCACAAAGGTTCTGTAAATTCCTGTAATTTTGCCAAAGCATTTTGGCTTCTTTTTTCCTGATAAAGTGATATGGCTGCAATTAGTAAAATTGAAACGGTAAGAAATACTGCGTCGCTATATTGACTATTGATAAAATAAATTCCTGCGGCAACGAGTAATAAAAGAATCATTGGTTCTGCAAAAATGCTTTTTAGGAAAGCTAAAAACCTGTTCTCTATTTTATAATTATACTTATTGATTCCAAATTTTGCTCTAAAATCAACTACCTCTTCGATACTTAGTCCCTGTAATTCTTGTTCCTTTTCATTCATAGGTTATGTACATGTATTAGATCACAGTATAATATCTTAAAGGTACAAAATAAGTTTTGCTTTAAACAGCGGCTTCAAGTATTGAAAAAGTATAGCTTTTTTATTCCAGACTAACCGATGGAAAGATGTGCAGTCGTACTTTTAATGCCTTTAAAACCAACAATGTTCTTTACAAATTGAGAAAATTTTCAATGTTTTGTTGATCATTTTACTTCCCTCAATAACAGCCATAGGTCTTAGAACAATATCAGTTATCTCTGAAAATTCATCTGATAGTAGTATAGACGCACGGGCGCTACTTTTGAATCTTTTAAATTTTAATCCTTTATGTCTGGCTGTATTAAAAAATACAGTCATATAAAAACTTTCTACGGCGGCGAGAAATAGATGTTCTGCTGACCACGTATTTTCATCGAGATTTTTTAAACAGGAATAAGATGATACTTCTATATCATTATTAAAGATAACGGCACTTACTTTTGCAGTTCCATTTAGCTGACATTCCAAATCTACCTGATATTCCTGTGAAGTTTTCATAATAACTAAATTAGTTAGTTGTTCACTAGAAATAAATGATATCCAACATATCTTTTATCAGGTACTAAATTAAAAACTAAAAACAGAAGTGCTAAAAGTCATTATTACAAATGATTCAGATCATTTTTATTCTTTGTGCTTTAATGCAATTTTACATAGCAAAAGAAATTAACGGTAAATTTTAGATTTAAGAGTTCCACAAGCTTCTAATTTCTAAAAACCTAATAAAATCTTATACTAACTAAAAAAATGACAGCCATGGAAAATCAACATTTATTCGTAGCACATTATAAATCACTGCAGCAGGCAGAGGATGCAATCAAAAAATTAAAAAAAAGTGGTTACGATATTACAAAACTTTCAATAATTGGTAAAGATTGCTATACGGAACAAAATGTTCTTGGATACTTTAACATTTACGATAAAATGGAAAAATGGAGTACTACCGGATTATTTGCCATAGGGCTATGCGGGTTATTGTTTGGATTACTTTTTATTTTCAACCTCACTGCCAATCTTCCCTACTTTAGAATACCCATTATATATGCCTGTGTCGCCGTACTTCTGGGAGCTACGTTGCCATTAATAGGTATGGGATTTTCAAAAGACAAAACCATAAAATATAAAACCGAAGTAAAAGCCCGTAAATATGTGCTGCTTGCTCAGGAAACAAATGCCAACATTGAAATTATGAGAACCACACTTAATACTCATATTCCTAAAGAAAATTCAATAGAGGAAAAAGAGAACCGCGCTCTATTAGAGAACGAAGCTTTTCACCTCTAACAAATAAAACACTATAAACTCAAATTAAGCAACTATCTAAATGAAAATAATATGAAAACAAATGAAGAATTACAAAGAGATGTTCAAGACGCCATTAAATGGGAACCACAGCTGCATGCCGCAGAAATTGGTGTAACTGCAAAAGATGGTGTAGTAACCCTAATGGGAACTGTAGACGCTTATTATAAAAAAATTGAGGCTGAAAATGCCGCCAAAAATGTTGATGGCGTCAAAGCGGTTGTTGAGGAAATAGAAATCAAATATTCCAGCAATAACAAGTCTGATGAAGATATTGCCAACGATGTCTTGAAGGCTTTAACAGATAACTGGAATGTACCTCAGGAAAAGATTCAGATTAAAGTTGAAAAAGGCTGGGTTACGCTTGAGGGTCAGGTAACCTGGAATTATCAAAAAGAAGCCGCCAATAAATCCGTCGGCCATCTTACAGGTGTGAAAGGCGTAACCAATCGTATCAAAATAAAATCTGAAATACAGGATGAAATTGAGAAAAAAAATATTGTAAAAGCCTTAGAAAGCAATTGGACACTGCACTCTGAGAACATATTCATTAAAGTCGATGGTACAACCGTGACATTGACAGGAGCTGTTTCTTCACTTTTTCAAAAAGATCTTGCAGAAAAAATAGTTTGGAAAACCCCGGGAATCTGGTCCGTCAATAATCAGCTTGTTGTGGAACATAAGTATGCCATATCAGAATAACTTTAAAAGGGAGATGAAGTTCTCCCTTTTATCCCAGTTTTTTAAAATGCATAAAGAGGTTCATTTTGATAGTTTTTCCTAAAAAAATTATTTTTAAAATTAAAAATTATGAAAACAATAATAACCTTAATGACAATTACAGCAATCACTGCTGTAATTCTGATTAGTAACATAAGACAAAACCAAAAAAAAACTAACTCTTAAATAGCAATATCATGGAACCAAGCTGGATCATATTAACATTTATGAGCATCGTCATTTTAATTGTGATGATTTACATCTTTATACAAAACAATAAAGATCGCAAACAATATGAAAAAGATTTAAACACACCTTCAAATCTGTATGAAGAAGAATCTGAAGTAAATTACTTAGATAAATTTTAATTTTTTTATCCTATTAACAATATGAAAATATGAAAACTACAATACTGTATACTCTGTTTCTCATAGCTGCTACACTTACGCTAGTGAATCGTTATACTCCATTATATATCAATAATTCAAAACTTCATTTTATCATCCTTTTTATTGCAGCTTTAACTTTTGTACTTATAGCAAGCCAGTTATTTGGAAAATTAAAAAGATCAAAATCACAGTTACTGGCATTCATTATTGTTGGAGTTTTATGTTTTATTAAATCCTTCCTTACTTGGGGTGGTGACTGGAAAACACAAACAATTTTATACAAGAACGTGACGAATGATAATAAGAATATAGAGTTTCAAATGCGTGGGGATCGCTTTTCATTCGGATATAAAAAACGCGTTGTAAACAGGTTAAAATTATTTCCCGGATTTGACTGGACTACTGATATTGATACCGCGACAATCGATCACAAGCACTGGAAAAAAATGAATCTTTATGTTAATGAAATGAAGTTTGTTTCAAAATAATAATAAACCGAATTCGTCATTAATTAAAACAATTAGGGCTTCGTACCCGATCAAAAATCTAGAAAGCATGAAAAAAATACTTGTTACAACCGACTTATCTCATAGCTCCAAAGTAGCTGTACGTTTTGCTATTCAGCTGGCATCTCAAATAGGTTATGAACTTACATTTCTATATGTAAATACGTCATTTATTATTGATCCTTTTTCAGCTGTTACTTTTGTAGGTCTTCCGGAGCCAGATAACAAAAAACAGGAACAAGCTCTTATAAAATTTGTACATACGCTCTACAGACAAACCAATAAACAACCAGGTAAAACAACTTATATTGCGGAAAATAAACTTGATGTAAGCGAAGCCATTCTAAATTGTGCCAAAAGAATTAAAGCCGATTATATCTGTATGAGTACAAGAGGCGGTGGTCTTGTAAATAAGCTATTGGGAAGTCATACGACCAGAATCTTACATGACTCTCCGATCCCACTTCTGGTTGTTCCAAGACATTACAGAATAAAAAAATTAAGTACTATTTTATACCCGTCAGATTTAGAAAAAATAGAAACTGAAATGCCGCTGATTAAAAAATTCGGGGCCTCGTTTGATGCTTCGATCGCTGTATACCATTATGATTATTTTACACAGGAAGAAGAAGTCCACAAAAAACTCAATAAAATAGAGCATAAATTTAAGTCTGACAAAGTATCTTTTCATTTCAAAAAGTTAGATCCGGAAGTATCTCTATTACGACACTTACAGATTGATATTATGACAATAAAACCATCTATCATAACCATGTTTGCCAAAGAAAACCGAAACTGGTTGGAGCAATTATTTCAACCGCTTAAAACTTCTGAAAAAGGTTTTAATACCAGAACCCCGATGCTGGTATTTAAAAAATAATAATTGGCAGGAAAATCAGATATACGATTTAACCTGCCAATACTTTATATCTTAAAAAATCCTGCTTTTTCGTAATAGCACTAGTATCTTTTAATGGTTCACAATCTCTGAATATTACTTTTTAAAAAGCGTCTTTATTTTCAACCAAGATTGAAATCATAATCTTACGCTATAATAGAATTTGGGTAATCAAAAAACAATTACAATGAAAAGAAGTATATGGTTCATTATAGTATTATCTGTTTTTTTAGTTCAATGCTCCAGCTCAACTATAATTAGTTCATGGCAGGCCTCGGAGAAGCTAAATTTAAAAACTGGTCGTATCGTCGTAGTTGGATTGATAAAAGAATCAGACAAATCGCTTCAGTGGCAAATGGAAAATCATCTTGCTGACGATCTTTGCAATCTTGGTTATGATGCCGTTCCATCTATTGAACTTTATGGCATTGAAGCATTTAAAGGAAAAGATGAAAAAGAGATCATAAAACAATTAGAGCAAGATGATATAGCTGCCGTTTTAACGATTGTATTGCTTAATAAACAAAAAGAAAAGTACTATGCTCTAAAAAGTATGTATGATTTGACAGACCCATATAATGATAATGACTTCTCTATTTACTATAACGCTATTTACACTAAAATCTACCAGGAAGGATATTATGTCAATGATACCTATTATTTTTGGGAAAGTAATCTATTTACAATGCCAGATCAAAAATTAGAATATTCCGTACAGACACAATCCTTTAATCCCTTAAACACCACTAGTCTTGCACATGCATATGGAAAACTAATTATACAGGATATGCTTAGCAATAATATAATTCATAATAGTCATAAACAGAAAGAATAGGGCCATTTGGCTTAAAAAAGATTTCAAAAGACTAAAATTTTAAATTACAAATGTAAAATGAAAAGCTAAAAACCTTAAATCAATTGAATGGGCGTACGGTGAAATTTTGGTTTTAATCCATAATTTTTAATGCTATGCTCAATTATAAAAAGCCTTGCCTGTTCAATATCATCTGTAATCATGAATAATTTCGAATCAGCATCATTAATGGTTCCCTCACTTTTCATGAGATTAATATGCTCAATAAGCGCTTTATGGTATTGTGTATTGAAAATTATTATTGGAAAGTTTTTAATCTTGCCTGTCTGTATAAGTGTAAGTGCTTCAAAATATTCATCTAATGTTCCAAAACCTCCAGGCATAACTACAAAGGCAAAAGAATATTTTACCAAAAGTATTTTACGAATAAAAAAATGTTTTGCCTCTACCCATTTATCGAGATAAGAATTAGGCATTTGATCAACCGGCAGTTTAATATTACATCCAACAGTCTTCCCACCCACTTCTTTTGCTCCGCGATTAGCGGCTTCCATAAGACCTGGTCCTCCGCCTGTCATTATTGTAAAACCAAGTTTGGCAAATTCACCTGCAGCCTTTTTGGTAAATTCATAATAAACGTGATCTTCCTTAAAACGAGAAGATCCAAAAAAAGTGATACAAGGACCAATGTAATAGAGTTTACGAAAGGATTTTATCAGTTCCCATAAAATAATAATTATAAATTTCAGTTCAGCAAATCTCGACTGTGGCCCTTCTAAAAACTTAATTTCTGACTTATCACTTTGAGTTTCTTGCTCTGTCATAATTTCAATCGATTAATTATTTAACACAAATAAGGCTGTTCAAGGTTCACTTTTAAATGATTGATAACTTTGATTACCCCCGGCGTTTTATACGCAATCCTTTCAGCTTCTTCTTTTTGAAAAATTGACCCAACGATTCCAGATAACTGTACAGTTGCACCAGCAACCTCAACATCGATCTCATCTGTATCAAACGCCCAATGTCTTTGTAATGCCTTTTCCAGTAATTCTTTCTCTACCTGATCGAATACTTCTCTTTTAAGTTTAATGTTATTGGTAACTTCCCTTACTCCCTTCTGGTTTCTAATTAATTCCAGAGCGAGCTCTCTTTGAAAATTCCATGGTAAAATACCTTCTGCAGTTACACAGCCTTTTTCTACAATGATATCAACCGTATTTTGCGGAACGACCTGATTCTCTTTCAATTTTGTGACAATTTGAGTTGCAATTTCCTGATCAGTGGTATAGGAAGTTTTTTCAAGTATAACCTGAATTTCATCTACAATTGCTGCTACACCTTTAATTTTTTTTGCAGCATGCAGGGCTTCTGTTTTTTTAACAAGCATGTCAACATTTCCTGTTAAGGTAACTACACCTTCTTTTACAATAACTCCAATCTCGGCTGCATGCAGCAAAGGCTCGAATTTGAGCGCTTCCTGAATTTCTCTTTGCAAAATATCATTACTTTTCATATTTTTTTATTTAAGGTTTGCATAAATCAATCAAATTCGACTAAAAGTTCATTATCTACATACCATACACCAGGTGTATTCCATGCAATTCTTTCTGCTTCCTCTTTCTGAAATAGTGAACTCACAATACCACTGAGAGTAATAGTTTTATTATCGACTCTAACTCGTATATTATCAATATCAAGCAACCAGCTGCGACGAAGCGCTTTTTCAACAAACTCCTTTTCTAGTTCATTTTTTATTTCGGCCTCAATTTTTATTTTATCAATTACTCCCCTAACACCTTCTAAATAACGAATAGCATTCTCTGCTGCTTTTCTTTGAAAATTCCAGTGCAAAATCCCTTCAAGTGTTACCCATCCATTCTCTACTGTTACTTTGAGCAGATGGTCAGGAACGGCCCAGTTTTCACGCAATACCTTAACAACTGATGCAGCTATATCGGTATCACTTTTAATTGCTGAAAAATATAGATCAACTTTTACATCGTCGACAACTGCTTTTACACCAGCAATATTTTTAACAGTTTGCTCCGCCTCTTTTTTCTGCGTATAATTATCTACCGTACCTCCAAGGGTTACAATACCATCATTAACGCTAACATCTATGTCGTTAGAATTTAAAATAGGCTCCCATTTGATCGCTTCTTTTACTTCTTTAAGTAAAACATCATTATTTTTTTTCATGGCAAAAAAATTTAAAAATTATAGCTTTGAATGATAATAAACAAAGCATTATCCTTTTTTATAGTTAGGTAAAATTCAAAAAAGCAGATTGGAAAACAAATGATCCCCATCAATCTCAAAAGTGATGTAAGTCATTATCCGTAAATAAGAGATTTAATACATTTACTCGAAGAAGTAAGACAATATTAAAAATTAATTGAACACCTTAAAAAGATTTGTTTTTTCGTCCAGTAAAAATTAATCTAATCTTAAGCAAATAAAAAAAATAAGATATACAACAATTCGTTATTTCGTAAAGACCTTAAAACAAGACTTTAAAATGAAACTAATTACCTTATTCCTTTTATTGACAGTAATTCCTATAAATTGGGAACCTGACTTTAATAATGCGAAAAAAATTGCAAAGGAAAAACATGAACTGATTCTGCTCAATTTCTCAGGATCGGATTGGTGTGGTCCGTGTATTGTTCTTCGCAGGGATTATTTAGAGAGCCAGGTATTTAGTGATATGGCAAACTCAAATTTAGTATTGGTAAATGCTGATTTTCCAAGAAAGAAGAAAAATATTGGTACACCCGAACAAGTAAAACGTAATGAAGATTTAGCCGAAATTTATAACAAAGAAGGAAGTTTTCCTCTTACCCTTCTTCTGGATGCCGACGGAAAAGTTATCAAAACCTGGCACGGCAAACCTGAAACTACACCTGATGAGTGGACTGCAGAAATAAAAGCAATCTGTGATAGCAAAAAGTAACATATTAAAAAATCAAAAATATTCGCAATCCCTAAAACTCATGGGAAACAACTTTACTATTACAGTTGTAGCCGGAAATGCGAAAACGGGAAATGAGAATATCAATCTTGCCATTGAAGAAATCAGAAGGATCGAAAAACTGTTCACTACTTATAAAGAGGACAGTCAAACCAATCTGATAAATCAAAATGCAGGAATAGAGCCTGTCAAAGTAGATCAGGAGGTCTTTAATCTTATTGAAAGAGCTACGGGAATTTCGAAAATTACACAAGGAGCTTTTGATATTTCGTATGGAAGTCTTGACAAAAGTCTGTGGAATTTTGACAAAACAATGACCAGTCTTCCTAACCCTCAGACAGCAAAAAAAATGATTCACCTTATTGATTACCGAAATATTATTCTTGACAAACAGAATTGTACCGTTTTTCTAAAAGAAAAAGGAATGCGAATTGGTTTTGGTGGTATCGGAAAAGGTTATGCCGCAGAAATGGCTAAACAAGTACTGCTTAAAAATAATGTTCATAGTGGTATTATAAATGCCAGTGGAGATCTCTGTGCCTGGGGACTACAGCCAAACGGTCAAAAATGGACTATTGGTGTAGCCAATCCTGATGCCTCAAATACTGCTTTTTCTTATATGGAGATATCTAATAAGGCAGTTGCCACTTCTGGAAATTATGAAAAATTCGTAACCATCAACGGAAAAAAATATTCGCATACTATTGATCCCAAAACGGGACTTCCAATAACCGGAATAAAAAGTGTTACCATTATCGCTTCAAATGCTGAATTTGCTGATGCAATGGCCACTCCAATAGCGGTTATGGGAATTAAGGCAGGATTGTTTCTAATTGACCAGATTCCGGATCTATATTGTATTATTATCGACGACAACAATAAAATTTACACTTCAAAAAACATCAATCTGAAATGAAAAAGCCAAAACAAAAAGCGCTCGTATTATTATGTAGTATTGCTTTTACAGGCATTCTACTCACCTCCTGTACTTCGGTAAAAGAATACCAAAAAGGAAAAATCAACGATTCTGAAATGGTACTTTCTAACAGGAAAATCGAAAAGACAGAACTCAGCTTTCAATCCTACCGTGAAGGAGCTTCCGGAGCAAATTCAGGAAAAAGCGGCGGCGGCTGCGGTTGTAACTAATTTTCATAAAATTAAAAATGAAAAGAATATTCATAACAGGATTTGCTTTATTGGCATTATTTCAATCAAGAGCGCAAAACGTTCCTACTGATTCTACCAGTTATAAAAGCAAAAAATTAAAATTGGAAGAAGTAAATCTGGTTTCGAGTTATTATAGCCAGGACGGGAACAATTCAGCTGTTACAGGAGGGATTGGTTCTGAGCATCTTACTGACATCGCCAATACTATTGATGTTAAGTTAGTCAAGTACGGAGAAACGGGTATAAAGCATACCTTTGATATTGAAGCAGGTATTGACCACTATACCTCTGCCTCATCAGATATGATTGATTTGAGTGCCAATTCATCTGCATCCTCTTCAGACAACCGCTTCTACCCTTCTCTAACTTATCTGAGAGAAAACGAAGAAAAAGGAAGAACACTGGGAATTGGCGTTTCATCATCGACCGAATTTGATTACCAGTCTTTTGGAGGAAACATTAGTTTTTCACAAAAAACAAAAGACAAAAACGGAGAATTTACAGCTAAGTTTCAAACCTTTATCGATCAGTTAAAACTAATTGAACCGGTTGAACTGCGTCCACCAGGCCAAGAAGGTTATGGCAGTGCCAACCGAAATACTTTTGCAGGAACTTTGAGTTACTCGCAGGTTATAAACAAAGACCTGCAGATAATGCTTGTAGGAGATGTTATCAGTCAAAATGGTTATTTGAGTCTTCCATTTCACAGGGTTTATTTTGAAGATGGTTCTGTTCATCAGGAAAAAATGCCCGATACCAGACTTAAAATTCCACTGGGAATCAGAGCCAGTTATTTTTTCGGAGATAATGTAATTATTCGCGCCTATTACAGATATTATACCGATGATTGGAGCTTAAAGGCCCATACCGCTGATCTTGAAATTCCGGTAAAATTAACGCAGGCATTTTCAGTGAGTCCGTTTTATAGATATTATACTCAAACCGGAACGAAGTATTTCAAACCATATGGTGAACATACCCCAGCCGATGAATACTACACCAGTAATTATGATTTGTCAAAGTTTGACAGTAGTTTCTTTGGAATGGGCATGAAGTTTACGCCGTTAAATGGAGTCTTTGGACTTAAACATTGGAATACGCTGGAACTTCGTTATGGTCATTATACTAGAACTACAAATATAACTTCGGATATTATTAGTATTAATATTAAGTATAAATAATTACTAATATTTACAAATAATTCCAACTGATACACCCCCTAAAGCTTTTTGATTTAGGGGGTTTTGATTTTATTATAAGGTTATAATTTATTGAAATATTTCTTAAAAAAATAAATATAACCGATATCATTTTGCTAATCAAAAACATTATCGTAATATTGCAATATAAATATAAAACAATGGGAGCAACAAAAACAGATCACTTTACCGACAGCCAGAATGAACTGGCAGTTTTAGCCAAGGCACTAGGGCATCCTGCGCGTATTGCTATTATGGAATATTTATTAAAAGTAGATGCATGCATCTGCGGAGATATTGTAAATGAACTTCCTCTTTCACAGCCTACGGTTTCACAGCATCTTAAAGAATTAAAAAATGCCGGCTTAATCAAAGGAAGTATTGAAGGAAATTCTATCTGCTACTGTATCAATGAACCTGGACTGCAAAAGATAAAAGGGTTCTTTGAGCATATATCAAATCATCTTGCTAAAAAGAGAAATGAATGCTGTTAATCTACAAGATATGGAAATTAGAAAACTTACAGCTGAAGACTGGCAGCAGGTAGAATTAATCTACCAAAAAGGAATAGACACTGGCAACGCTACTTTTCAAACCAGCGCTCCTTCATGGGAGTACTGGGACAATTCACATCTTAAATCCTGCAGAATTACTATGCAGGAAGATGGGAAAGTGATTGGATGGGCTGCCCTTACCCCTGTTTCTTCACGCTGCGTTTATGCAGGGGTTGCAGAAGTAAGCGTATATGTCGATCCCGCACATTCAGGAAAAGGAATCGGGCTTACCCTTTTAAATGAACTTGTCAGACAAAGCGAAACAGAAGGAATCTGGACACTTCAGGCAGGGATCTTTCCTGAGAATACAGCAAGTCTCCGCATCCATGAAAAAGCAGGTTTCAGGACACTTGGAACAAGGGAGAAAATTGGAAAACAAAATGGTATCTGGAGAGATACTGCGCTTCTTGAAAGAAGAAGCTCTGTTATTATTTAATAAAAAATATAGTTTAACTAAATATAAAAAATTATGAAACTTTCAGAAATTAAAGAAGTGCTTAAAACAGTAGAAGCTGTAAATTTTGAACTGCCGGACGGCACATTTGTACCGGAATATTTTCACGTAACCGAAGTAGGCTTGGTTACCAAAAACTTCATCGACTGCGGAGGAACAGTAAGAAAAGAAACGGTTGTAAATTTTCAGCTTTGGGATGCCAACGACTACGAACACAGGCTTAAACCTCAGAAACTGATCCACATCATTGAGCTTTCAGAAAAAGTATTGGGAATTGAAGACAATGAAATTGAAGTGGAGTACCAGAACACTACTATCGGTAAATACGATTTGGATTTTAACGGCAAAAACTTCACTTTACTTAATAAACAGACTGCCTGCCTTGCTCAGGAGCAGTGCGGTATTCCATCTGATAAGCCAAAAGTAAAATTATCTCAGTTAAATACTGATAATGCTAATTCATGCACTCCGGGCGGAGGATGCTGCTAATCATTAAACAGATAATTAATAAACCTTTACAGCCAAAAAACTATGTTATATTCAGAAATTGAGAATACCGTTAAATCATTTGATTTTAAGCAGATCTCCGAAGATCGCAAAGCAGTCTTGCAGCCATTAATCGACTTCATTCAGACTAAAGTGGACAGCAAGCTGGAAACCAGACTAAACCTAATCTGCACACATAATTCCAGAAGAAGCCACCTCTCGCAGGTTTGGGCGCAGACTGCGGCTACCTATTACGGCATCAAAAACGTTTCATGCTATTCAGGGGGAACAGAGGCTACTGCCCTTTTCCCGATGGCAGCGGAGACTTTGAAGGATTCAGGATTTAAGATTAAAACGCTTTCAGAGGGATCAAACCCGGTTTATTCCATAAAATATTCAGCTGATGAACTTCCTGTCATCTGTTTTTCCAAAACCTATGATGATGATTTCAATCCTGAAAGCGGATTCGCAGCAATAATGACCTGCTCGCAGGCTGACGGAGGATGCCCGTTTATAGCAGGCGCAGAGAAAAGAATCCCGATCACTTTTGATGATCCAAAAATTTCTGACGGAACGCCTCAGCAGAAGGAAACTTATCTGGAGCGAAGCCTGCAGATAGGAACTGAAATGTTTTACGTATTCTCACAAATAAAAAAATAAAATGTCAGCAAATAATTGTGCACCAGCCGTCGGACGCAAAAAGTTAAGCTTCCTTGACCGCTTCTTAACCCTTTGGATTTTCCTTGCTATGGCTATAGGCGTGGCAATAGGATACTTTATTCCTTCAAGCGGAGGTTTCATCAATTCATTCTCCAGCGGAACAACAAACATTCCATTGGCAATAGGACTTATCCTGATGATGTATCCGCCTCTGGCAAAAGTAAAATACGAGCAGATGGGTCAGGTTTTCAAAAACACTAAAGTCTTAGGCGCTTCTTTATTCCTGAACTGGATCGTAGGCCCTGTCTTAATGTTTTTATTGGCGCTCCTGTTTTTGAACGGATATCCTGAATACATGATTGGAGTGATCCTGATCGGTCTGGCACGCTGTATCGCAATGGTTGTGGTATGGAACGATCTGGCAGACGGAAACCGTGAGTATGCAGCAGGACTTATCGCGCTTAACAGTATTTTTCAGGTGCTGCTTTATAGCGTATATGCATACATTTTTATAACCATTCTACCTCCCTATTTTGGATATGATGGCTTCGAAGTCAATATCAGCATTTCACAGATTGCCGAGAGCGTCGGTATCTATTTAGGTATTCCATTTGCTCTGGGAATCATAAGCCGTTATGCTTTGATAGCCTTAAAAGGTTCTGAATGGTTTGAGAATAAGTACGTGCCGTTTATCTCGCCAATTACACTTATTTCGTTGCTCTTTACAATTATTGTAATGTTTAGCCTGAAAGGGGAACTTATTATTCAGATCCCTATGGATGTCGTGCGTATTGCAATACCGCTTGTGATTTACTTTACTTTAATGTTTATCATCAGTTTTTTCACTGGAAAATATTTTGGGGCTGACTATTCAAAGGCTACATCTATAGCTTTTACAGCCACCGGAAATAATTTTGAACTTGCCATTGCCGTGGCAATCGGCGTGTTTGGAATAAACAGCGGCCAGGCATTTGCAGGTGTTATAGGTCCTTTGGTAGAAGTACCTGCTCTTATAGCATTAGTAAACCTTGCATTCTGGTTCAGAAAGAAGTATTTCACAAAACAGGTATCTGCAGAAACTGCTTAAAAAAATATGAGAATTGCAATAATATCGGATATACATGCGAACTTCCCCGCATTGGAGCAGACCTTAAAAAGTATTGAAGAGCAGAATATTGATGCTGTTTACTGCTTAGGAGATTTAGTAGGCTACAATTTATGCCCCAATGCCGTGATCAATGAGATCCGTAAAAAGCATATCCCTACCCTTGCAGGAAATCACGATGTCAAGGCTGTCGAGATACACAATGACGGTTCAAATGACATTGAAAGCTATGCATATCAGATTGTGGGCAAAGAGCAGATAAAATATCTTTCTGCTCTTCCTGCCCATATTAAACTTGAATATCAAACGGCTAACAAACTTATAAAAATTTTGATGGTCCATGGGAGTCCTTACAGCAACAAGGAATATTTGCTTGAGGATAAAAACGAAAAAGATTTCACTAACATCTTTCTTGATTCCAATACAGACATTCTTATCTGCGGACATTCTCATTTACCTTATCATCGCATATTGGAAAATCCTAATAAAAAAGGCAGTTATTTTCATGCCATTAATGCAGGGTCGGTTGGAAAACCAAAAGATAGAAATCCAGACTGCTGTTATGCAGTAATCACCATTGAAAAAAGCAGTAATCTTTCCAAAAAAGACGGCATTAAAGTAGAATTCATAAGAGTACCTTATGATATTGAAAAAACAGCCCGTGCTATTGAGGAAAGTCCTCTTCCAGACATTTACGCGTTTATGCTTAGAAAAGCATATTAAAATATTGAAATAAAACCTACTATGGAAAGTTTTAAATTATTTTTAAAGAGCATTGTCCCTGTCAGCGATCAGGAATTTGAAAATTACAGCCAGTATTTCAAAATAAGGACATTAGCCAGAAACAGTTATTTTGCAGAGATCGGCAAAACCTCACATGAAGCCGCTTTTATAAAAAAAGGGCTGCTCAGGACATATTACATAAATGAAAAATCCGAAGAAGTGACTTCTTGTTTCTGTGCAGAAAATAATTTGACAGCATCCTATAAGAGCTTTATTTCGCAGCAGCCTTCGGAACTTTCCATTCAGGCTGTAGAAGATACCGAACTTATAACAATCAGTTACAATGACCTGCAGATTCTCTATCAAAAAAGTGCTCTCTGGCAGAATATCGGAAGGACAATTGCTGAGCGGCAGTATATGGTGATGGAACAGTATGCCAGTGTTTTGAGCAATGAAAGCGCAAAGGAAAAATACATGCGTATGCTTAAGGAACAGCCTGCAGTTGTAAACAAGGCTTCAGTAACTGATATTGCAAGCTATCTAGGAATAACACGCAGGACGCTGAGCAGGATCAGAAAAGAAATTACCAAGTAAATTCGAGGACATTTGTCCTTTTTGCTAATTATACTTTCCAATAGTTTTGCTTTTATAATCAATTAAAAATAAAATGGAAACAGCAATTATCATTTCATCCTTCTTTCTTGTTCTATTTGCAGTCTTGGCCTTGTATGATGGCTTTTATCTGCATATTTACAAATACCAGCTTCACAATCGGGAAGAAAGTAAAACTGAGCACGTTACTCATACTTTGAGAGCTATTTTCTTTCCGGCAATCCTTTATTTTTTGTTCTTGAAACAAGATAATCATACTAATTTTGTAATAGGCTTAACCATTGTCCTTTTAGATATACTGGTGCTCGGGTATGACGCTTTTATAGAAAAAGACAGCAGGCAGTTTATGGGCGAGCTTCCACGCTGGGAATATATTGTTCATTTATTCGTAAATGGGTTTCATTTTGCGTCAATTGCGGTTTATCTCTCCATCAGATTTACTTTTCAAAATGGAGAAATAATGATTTCTAATATAAATCAATCTCCAAGCTTTTTTAATTTGTTAATTATAAATCTACTGCCGGGAGCTATCCTAATGGCAATTCTTCATATTTTATTATGTATTCCAAAAACTGCCTATGTATGGAATAATTTCAGAAATAAAATCAATTGTTGTTAATCCAGCTTTCTAAACAAACAGAACATTTAATTTATGAATTTGGAGATAAATTCTATTCATAATCAGTTTTATATCATTTTGGGCAATTATATTAAGGCCCGTATAAATGATACGGGCGATGCATCTGATGTTTTGCAGGAGGTTTTTATAAAGATAAACGAGAATTTAGGATCACTGACTGATGAAAGCAAATTAAAAAGCTGGATTTTCACAATCACAAGAAATTCCATCATTGACTATTACCGTAAAAATTCCAATCATAAAAAATCAGAGCTGACCGAATGTCTGATGCAAAAAATAATGCATGAAACAGATTTTGATAATACAGAAAGTCTGGATTGTTGTCTCATAAAATTCATTGAGCGGTTACCTGAAGACTATCGGGATATCATCATGGATAGCGAAATTCATGGAATTAAAGTATCCCCCCGACGAACCCCATATTGCGTTAATTAAAAAGCTGATTTAGTTTTGTAGCATGACAACACAAGACAACAGAACTCAAAGGTTGGCTATGATAGCCCATTGGCAACAAAGTGGAAAAAGCAAACGCGCTTATTGCAAAGAAAACGGAATTAGCGAAGCTGTTTTTTATTATTGGTTAGAACGAAGCAATGAAAAAAAATCCAAAACGGGGAAATTCATTGCCATCAAAGAAGAAACTTCGCAAGATGAGATAGAGTTAATTTATCCCAACGGCGTGCGGCTAAAAGTAGGTAACAATTTGGCGCTTTTATCGCAATTAATCAAGCT
>NZ_DHEI01000052.1:29031-31412 GCF_002399805.1 Flavobacterium sp. UBA4854 | reverse complement strand
TATTAAAAAAGCTCGAGTTTCATTGTGCTTGCTATAACCATTCCA
The DNA here is from genome assembly GCF_002399805.1 of Flavobacterium sp. UBA4854. Lineage (NCBI taxonomy): Bacteria > Pseudomonadati > Bacteroidota > Flavobacteriia > Flavobacteriales > Flavobacteriaceae > Flavobacterium > Flavobacterium sp. UBA4854. The sequence continues at coordinate 31,367 of NZ_DHEI01000052.1, read as the reverse complement.
TAATTCACTCCCAATAGTATTTAATTTTATGTCTGACATCAGATGGCTTTTTGGGATTCATGTATAATACTATTTTGCGATTGAAATTATAAGTTGCAAACGTTATCGGAAGCTTACCCTCATAAATATATTTTTTATCATTAAAAGTATATTCTATAATTGGCACAAAATAAGTAGGTGATACTTCTGGATTGCTTGGACTTCCTGAAGCATCACGCCATTTTATTCTTTCTTCAAAACGAATTATTTTGCTTTCAAGAGGTATAAAAGATTTTGGTATAATCGAATACTTTACATACAAAATGATATTCAATACGATAATAATACCGAAAAAAGAAAGGACGATTGTAAACATTCAAAAAAACAATTACTTCTTCGTCATTACAAACTTCTCAGAACTTGGTTTTCCATTCAAATTACCTGAAATTTCAGCCGTTAAAGTATTGTTTGCACCTTTTGTATAAGTAATTTTTTGAGGATAATCGTGTTTCGGATTTTCAAAAACCAATTGTTTATCTGATGCAGAAGTAGAAGGGAAGAAGACGGGTTTATCATCGTTTTGTCCTTTTACAGTTGCTTTGTAAGTCAATGTTTCGCCCAATTGAGCTAGAATAATTGTTTCAAAATGAAGCGTGTCTTTTCCTTTAATATAATAAGAAGAAGCGCTAAAAGTACTGTCGTTTAGCTTTTGCCAGTTTTCAGACAAAACACCTTCTGGAGAAGTATTTTCCCAATTCCCGATTAACCAGTCGGCTTTTTTGATTTTGTCTTTTTCAATGGTTTCTTTTTTTTGACAAGAAACCGAAGCTAATACAAGAGCTAAAAGAGTAATTTTCTGAAACATATTTATAGGTTTTTGATAGTACTAATGTATGAAAAAAATGTTTGCCACAAATTTCACGAATTCTCGCGAATTTCTTTTTTTATATTTGCCACAGATTAAAAGGATTAAAATGATTTTGTCTCCCGCAGATTTAGCAGATTCAGCAAATTTATTTTATAATCTGCATTATAAAAATCTGTCAAATCTGCTAAATCTGCGGGAAAAAATTTGTGTAATTATTGGTAAAATATACAGAGTAAAGAATCATTTTAATCCTTTTAATCTGTGGCAAATAATATAAACACAGTAATTTTCAAAAAATAATTCGTGGAAATTCGTCGCAAAAAAATCAAACGCTTTCACTCAAAATAGAATAAACCAATTCCTTAGTAGGTTTTTGATCTTTTAATTTTGCACGCACTTCATCAAAAGTTACTTTAAAATCACAGCCTGATTTATATTCGGCGCAGCCGTAGGCCGTTTTACCTTTTAGAATCGTTCCTTTTTTGCATTTCGGACACATTAAAGCATATGAGTTTTCTTTCGGTTCCGCTTTTTTATCTGTTTTCTTTGGTTCTAATTTCAGTTTGTAGTTTTCTTCAAAACGAATTAAACCTTCGACAGTTCCAGATTCGGTTTTGAAGCCTTTAATGTTTACTGTTGAACCTTTTTGAACCAATCGTAAATATTGGCTTTCGGTGATTTTTTTATCATGAAAAACAAAAGGCAATACAAAGTCACAACCTGCTTTATATTCGCTGCATCCAAAAGCAGATTTTCCTTTAATCAGGTTTCCTTTTTGGCATTTCGGACAAGTTTCTGCTGAAATTCCAGAGGATTTTTTCTTCTCTTTTTCGGCTTTTACAACAGGTTTTTGAATCGTTGCTGCATGCGAAATATTAGCATGTTTGGTCTCGCTTCGCACTTCGTAGACTAAAGCTTCAACCATGCGTTTCATGTTTCTAATGAATGCAGCAGCGGTGAAAGTTCCTTTTTCAATATCTTTCAATTGCTTTTCCCAAGTTCCGGTAAGCTCGGCTGATTTGACCAATTCGTTCTGAATAGTATCGATCAACTGAATTCCAGTTAAAGTTGGTAAAACCTGCTTTTTGTTTCTAACGATATATTGACGTTTGAAAAGCGTTTCGATAATATTCGCTCGAGTTGATGGACGACCGATTCCGTTTTCTTTCATCAATTCACGTAAATCTTCATCATCAACCTGTTTTCCTGCAGTTTCCATTGCACGCAGTAAAGTTGCTTCAGTAAATTGATTGGGCGGTTTGGTTTCTTTTTGAAGAAACGAAGGTTCATGTGGCCCTTTTTCGCCCACAGTAAAACTCGGCAATAAATCGGGTTCTTTTTCCTTCGCATTCGGGTCTTCAAAAACAACACGGAAACCTTTTTTCAAGATTTCTTTTCCAGTTGCTTTAAAAGTCACATCGGCAGCTTTTCCAATTACTGTCGTATTTGCAACCAAACAATCATCATAAAAAACAGCAATAAAACGTCG
>NZ_DHEI01000052.1:28307-28891 GCF_002399805.1 Flavobacterium sp. UBA4854 | reverse complement strand
TGCTGTTGATTATGCGGTAAATTGTTCTGAATTCCAGTTGGAATAATCGCATGGTGATCGGTTACTTTTTTATCATTGAAAACCTTTGGCGATTTTTTGATTTTTTTCTCCAAAATAGGCTGAGTCAATTCAGCATAATTGGTTAATTTCTGGAGAATTCCAGGTACTTTCGGATAAATATCTCCTGGTAAAAAAGTCGTATCAACTCTGGGATACGTAATTACTTTTTGCTCATATAAAGTCTGTGCAATTTTCAATGTTTCTTCGGCCGAAAAGCCAAATTTTTGATTGCAATATACCTGCAAACCTGTTAAATCGAAAAGTTTTGGAGCATATTCGTTTCCGTTCTTTTTCTCGACAGAAACAATTTCGAAATCACTTTCCTTGACTTTCGCTGCTATAATTTGTCCATCTTCTTGGTTTAGAAAACGGCCTTCTTCATAACTAAAAAGTGTTTCTCTATATAAAGTCTGCAATTCCCAATACGGCTGAGGTTTAAAGTTTTCGATTTCTCTAAAACGCTCTACAACCATTGCTAATGTTGGTGTCTGTACGCGTCCGATAGACAAAACTTGTTTGTAGCC
>NZ_DHEI01000052.1:23254-28071 GCF_002399805.1 Flavobacterium sp. UBA4854 | reverse complement strand
CCTTCTTTAATCGCTTCTGTAGTAAGAGACGAAATCCATAATCGCTGAATTTCGCCTTTGTAATGTGCTTCGTTCATTACCCAACGCTGAATCAATTCTCCTTCTTGTCCAGCATCCCCGCAGTTTATAACCACGTCGGCTTTCTCAAAAAGGCTTTTAATGATCTTAAACTGTTTTTGAATTCCAGAATTTTGAACGACTTTGGTTTCAAACTTTTCAGGAAGCATCGGCAGATTGTTTAAATCCCAGCTTTTCCAGTGCGGTTTATAATCGTTGGGTTCTTTTAAGGTGCATAAATGCCCAAAAGTGTAAGTCACGGCATAACCATTACCTTCGTAATAACCATCGTGCTTGGTATTGGCACCTAAAACAGATGCAATTTCACGCGCTACACTTGGTTTCTCGGCAATACAGACCTTCATTTTTTCCTTTCTTGATTAATAGGCGAAAGTAGGGAATTTTGAAGAAAGGGGCAAAGGTTGTTAGTAACAAAGAGACAAAGACATTTTATCATCCTCTTTTTTTTATAAGAATTGAAATTGATCTAATGCATTCTTTTTTACTTCAATTGGGCAAGAAAACAGGGATATTTTTTTGAATGAAAATATTTAATAATAAGAAAAGAAGTAAGAGGATAAATTTTATAACTTCGGCGCTTAATTCAATCCTACTATACTAATACCACAACCAATAAGAAATATGAATATCAATCAGTTTAAAAAGCTCTTTTATTGTTTTTTTATTTTATTATTATTTATTAATTGCTCCAATGACGAAGATCCAATTCCTGAAAATGCAGTATTCGAGCCACAAACCGAATTAATAAGTTTAGAAGGAAATCAAAGCCAGTTAGAGGTACATTGGAAACCTGTTTTCATAGAAAAATTTAAGAGTTATAAAGTCTACCGATTTGATACTTATAATAATGAACCTTTTATGCCAGAAGGAGTTGTGGGTTTGGGAGAGCTTGTATTTGAAGTTACAAATAATAGGACTACAAGTTTTATCGATACAAAAGTACCCTATAATTCTTTTGTAATGTATGCTGTTGTTACGGAATACTTGAATGAAGAAAAGAATGTTATAGCTGTAGTAAGTAAAAACCATTTATCTTTCGAAAATAAGGATTTATCATTTGCGATTACATCTGTAGAAAAGTCAGCAGATGGGAGTTTGAAAGTAACCTGGGATAAAGACTCTAATGCTGGTTTTGAAAGTTATACAGTTTATGCCTTGAGTAGTCCGTTTTTATCTCATGAAGATGTTATGAATAATAAAAATAAACTTAAGAGTATTACTATTCAAAACGAAAATAGTATTTCTGATACTGTTCAATATACAGATCAAATAGTATATTATGCCGTGTCTAAAGTTATAAATGGAAAAACAATTTGGAGCAAAAATTTAGGAATGATAGATAATCCTAGAAGTTTGAAATTTAGACCTGGGCAAACATTTAAAAATCCATACGTTGAAAATGAGATGATCATTATTAATAAGGAAGGCGAAATTGTGTTTTACGATATAAATTCCCTCACCAGTACTAAGATTTCAACAAATGGCTACATATTCTTTTGCTCTATTGGTGAGTATAATGGAGTGAAAGACTTATATGTTCCAAGTATAAATGGAAATGTCTTTTTAGTAGATTTAAAAACACATCAGATTAAGAAAACTATAAATCTTAAAACAGATTACGATATCTTAACTGCAATTCCAATAAATGAACACATCTTATTTATAGAGAAACACCCTTATGCAGAAATTGGAGGCCTTTTTGTTTATAATGTTGAAAATGATAAGGTTTTAAATAGAAATGGTTCTTTTGGCGCTGCTTCAAATGCAAAATTATTTTATGGAAAAGATAATTATTTTTTCATTTTAGATAGTGATGGACGTGAATATGGAAGTTCGTCGGCAATTAGAAGACTGAATATAAACGGAGATCAAGTCACTACAGATTTGCTTTGGAATGAATCTGTTGCCGACAGTAGATTATTTGCTTTATCAGAAGATAAAAGTTTCTTTGTAAGCACTAATTTTGGTTTTCAATCAGATGTTGATTATGAAAATTTTACTGAGGTTACAACCAAAAGTTACTCGTCGACTCTTAATCTGGCAGATGCTAAAATTACTTCAGACAATCATATTTATTTTGCAGTTCCAGGTGATGGACGTATCAGTGTTTTTGAAAAAAATAATTTTAGTGCGCCAGTAAAAGAATACAAAACCAATGGAGGACCTTTGTTTCTTGAGGTTTTTGATAAACAAATAATTTCCTTAAATCAATGTCCTAATACTTGCATTTTAGAAACTACTGCAAAATAGAATAAGTAGATAAAAGCAAAACGTCTCCTAATAGGAGACGTTTTAGTATTCAATCTTAGCTTATATTTCTAAAGTACAATTTCTATTAAATTCAGTTTTTAATACTCCAACATTTTATAATACACTTCGAGCTCCAATGCTCTTGTTTTTACAATTTCTCTTTTTTTGCTTTCGGCAACGGCATACCACATGGTTCCCTGTTGTACTTCGTAAAAGTATTTTGAAATAAAAGCATATTCTTTATCGCGATAAGCGAGCCATTGTTTTTGAGACTCCTTTAAAGTTTCAAAAGCTTCTTTTGGAAGTTTTGTTTTCAGTAAATTATAATATTTATTCAATTCTTTGTCCCAAGATTCGCGGGCTTGAATGGTACAATTGCACATGTCTGCATTAGAAATATTGTTTTTATTAAGACATTTTGATTCTAGGGCATCTATTGGGTTTTCTTTTTTGTTTTGTGAAAACGCTACGATTGATAGAAACAGAAAACTTAAAACAAGTACTTTTTTCATTCATTTACAATTTAAAAACGTCTATGCTCTTCATCCAGAAAATTTCTGATTTTAAAAACTGAAGTTTTGTTTTAACAACCTTATCACTTTTATCTCGCGAATTTTTGGTAATAAATCGAGCAGTCGAATTATTAAAATCTAGAGTATATTTTGGGTCTAAATCTTCTTTTTTGTTTGTCGAAAAAGTAATCAGATTGTCTTTTGCACTCCATTTTCCTTTTCCATATTTATTGTCTTCCGTTGGATTTCCGTCTTGTAATTTTGAATAAGAATGAAATACAAAAGTTCCGTCTGGATTTAAAGTTAATTTATATTCGATTGTATGTTTCTCTTTCTCAGAAAGTGAACGAGAATATTCGCCAGCAAATTGATTGGATTGTCCAAATAAAGTTAGATTGAAAACTAAGAGGAAAAATGTAATTAGTACTTTCATAGCGCTTAATTGGTTGGATTTTGGCGGATTATTTTTTTATTCATTGTCTATTATTTCAAATGTTCTTCTAAAATTGTTTATAAATTTTCTTTTTTTGTAGCTGGTGATTGTTCTGGATATGAAACTAGTAATTAAAAGAAATGAGTTGAAAATTATGTATACTGTCAATGGCGCTTTTTTAACAATGAATATTGTATTGAATAATAAAAATGCAACAAAAGGAAAATAACGAATCCAATAATAGCCAAACTTAATTGGAATTATTTCATATGAAATCTCTGTTTGATTTTCATTTTTTGATTTAAATTTTCCTTTTAAAATAAATGGAATAGGATGAAGTATAGCATTTTGGGTTATTCTAAAATCGTTTTGATTTATTATGCCAAAAAAAAGTTTGTCTTTGTCTCCAATCAAATTAAAAGCATGAAAAGGAGTGCCACTAATTTTTGGATTGCCTTGTTTGGTATTGGTTTTAAGTCTTTTTCGGAATTCGCTAATATCAATTTGTGATATCATATGCTTAATTATTAATCATTGGATTCAAATTACTGTCCTTATTTCTCAAATCCAATCCGCCTTCGTAAACCGATTTAAGATTTGTGAGATAAAAATGCCAGCCGTTTGAACAGCCTAATCTAATGTATTGTTTAGAATAATCATCTGTTGGAATATTATGATGGCGAAGTTCTACAATCGTATAATCTTCTTTTTCGCTTAAATTGATGTCTACAAGACAATTTCCTTCAAACGTAAATTGCAATTGATCTTTTCCGTTGGCAGATACGATTTTTCCTTTCATAGAATCATCGTACAAATACCAAAGCCATTCATACGTATTATCTTTTTCTGCATTTTTGCCTTTGCTTAAAGGTTCCTGATTACCATCAAAAAAAGATACTTTTTCAAGAAACCATTTTTCAAGTTCTTCAGCTTTTGTCCAAGCATTGTAAATGTCAGACAGTTCGGCTCTTACGGCTATTTTTTTTGAGAAAGAAGTCCAATCGAAATTTTCCATGATAGCTTATGTTGTTTTAAAGTTAGAAGAAAGAGAGATTATTAAAAGATTGATTAAAACAAATATAAGATATTTCCTCTAGCTTTTGTTTCAGAAAAAAAGCTGTAGAAAATGTTTCTATTCGATTCAAGGAAACGGATTTTTGACCATGTTTAGTTTGTTTTTGGTGATTGATGAATGATAAACAGATAGAGTAAATGTATTGAGAATCTATTTTTATAATATTAAAAAAAACAGGAAAAAAGAAGATGCCACATTATTTTGTCTATTCTTTAGAACCGCACTAGAAGTTCAAAATCGAGTTCTCTAGACTCTTTATTTTTTTTGTAAGATAAAAAAGGCGTATATTGCTAAAATAATTTGATATTATAATGATCACTGCAAATTTTTATTTAATAAACAGTTCTTTGATGTGCTTAATGTGCACATTGCTGTATTTGCATGACGATACTTTCTTAAAAAGTTCAAAAGAGTTTATTTCTTTTACCCTGTCACAACTCTAGGCAGGGGAATCTTTTACGATTTTAAT
>NZ_DHEI01000052.1:13486-23087 GCF_002399805.1 Flavobacterium sp. UBA4854 | reverse complement strand
GTGGTATTTGGTAATAGAGTTGTATCATGCCTTTACTTAAATTGAAGTAAACAAGAAAGTCATGTCACAAAATATAATTTTAACAACAGGAACATACGATTTAATTAAAGACCATATTAGAAGAAAAAAAGTAACAATAGAGGAAGAAGAATTGTTATTGAATCAATTAAAAAACGCTTCTCAAGTATTGCGAAAAAACTTGCCCGAAGATATTGTTTCGATAAACCGAAGAGTTACTTACAAAGACCACAATAAAAATGAAGAAAAAACAATTCTTTTAGTTGGTCCAGAAAATGTAAAAGTAAGCAAAAACAAAATTTCTGTTCTTTCAGACGAAGGAATTGCAATGGTAGGCTACAAAGAAGGCGATATTATCGAATGGCCTGCTAAAAAAGGGAATCTGAAACTGGAGATTCTTAAAGTACAAGAAGTGTAAACTAATTTTTACTTTAAATAAAAAACATCCCAAAAAGAAGATCTCTTTGCGGGATGTTTTTTTTTTAAATTTGAGTTTAAATTGCTTCTGAAGCCAAAAGCTCTTTTTTAGAATCGTTTGTTATTGCAATTACCAATGCAATGCCGCAGAAAAGTAAAGCAATAATGGCACGTACAATTTCATTTCCGCCACCAACAGTTGGGTTTGCAACCGCATCTTGAATATGGAAGAACAGTACAAAAAGTAAAAGCATTAAAGCCAAAAGAAGCGAAATAGGTTTTATCCAAAGCTTGAAAATTATCGAAATGCCCGAACAAATAAGTGCAACGCCTACAAAATAAGTCCAAAACATAGTTCCTGGCAGCCATTTAGGAACCATTGTAGAAACAAACTCAGCAAAAAGAAAATGGCTTAAACCAAACAAAAGCATTAAAAGCGAATAGAAAATTCGTCCAACAGGAATAAGTTTTTCTAGAAATTTGTCGAATTTGCTTTCGCTTTTATTAGCACTATAAGAACCCGCCAATACAAACGCTCCGCCGCTATACGTTAGTTCTTCAATAGCATTGATCCAGATTTGCGTGGCGTTGGTTTTATCGGTATTAAAAATGAAAATAAACGGAAGATGAGAAACAATAAAAGCGGCAAGAAAAGCAAAACCTAAATAAAGACAGACTTTTCTGGTGTCGATAAATTTAATGGTAACGATTCCCGAAATAGTAATTCCCGCCCATATTAAAACAATTCCGGTAAGGATAGAAAAAACAGAATATTGATGTGCCCAAGCGGGAAAAGGTGATAAAATTTCAGATCGAAAATCTTTAATAATAAGCTGATGTACTCCCAAAGCAATAATGCCGATACCGTAAAATAAACGGCCGAGTTTAATAAGTCCTTTCATTAATAGTGGTTTTAGATAGTAAATTTGTTTTTGGTGTAACCAAATATATAAATTTATTGCTAAAATACTGATTTAATGAGGGTTGGTTTTTGTCTATCCGTACAGTTTTGTGATTTCGACGTAAGGAGACCCGAGCGATAGCGAACTGGCGAAGCAAATCTTCGCAAGTAGCTCCAAAAAGGTTTTCCACATTGTAACCACATAGTATTGTCATTTCGACGTAAGGAGAAATCTCCGCAAGGAGCTCTACAAAGATTTTCCATATTGTGACCACAAAGTTTTGTCATTTCGAGGAACGAGAAATCACACTCGTTTATCTACAAAGATTGGCAAATATACTTTACGGAGTTTCTAGTGTGATTTCTCCTTACGTCGAAATGACAAAACTAGGAGGAAACAGAATGATTGCGTTCACGAGCGAGACGCTCGCGCTAGCAAGGAGGGCACGGATTGCAAATCCGCGCTAACAGGTAACAGATAAACTAAGAATGATACTTCTCAATAACTTTGTCGATTATATTTTCCGCCCACAAAAAAGTATCTTCTTCCCAATGTGCAATATCACAATTTCTCAGCGTTTGCATTTTTTGGCGTAATTTTTTGAGCAAGTCAAGATTTGGTTCACGTATGTTTTCTACATACATAATATCTTGCAGAATCCAATATGCATCTTCAAGTGGCAATAATAAATATTGAGTAAAGAAAATCTCGTAAATGTCAACAATTTTTATAATTCTATTAGTATCATAATTTAATAGAGTACAACAGAATTGATACCTTTCATCGTCCGTAAAATTATTTAATTCTTGGATAAAGTCTCGCCATTCATTTTCATTAAAAGTATCAAGAATTTGATAGATTAACTCATCACCTTCGTAGTGCCAAAAATCACCATCGATGTCTGCGTTGTCATTAATGATTTTTTTTATACTCTCAATTTTCTTTTCTAAACTCATATGTTTTCGATGAAATGTCTTTTTTACAAATCCTTAATTAATTCACTTGGATGAATTTTTAAAGCTTGTGCAATTTTAAACAAAGTGCTTACTTTCATTTCTTGCGAGCCTTTAATGTATTTTCTTAAATTTTCTACATCCATTTCAGCATCATGAGCAACTTCTCTTGGTTTTAAATTATTACTGTCAATCATATCTTTTATCTTATTTCCGAGTTCTTTTACAACTTCTGGAATTTCGCTTTTTCTTTCTCTTTTCATAGAAATGAAATTACAAGTAATAGATTGTTTTGATATGATTGTTAAAAATCGATTGTTTTCAACCGAAATTTTATATATTTGTTTAAATTTGTAAAATAAATCTTATATGAAAATAGAAATAGAGAATAAAGAAAGACCCGAAGAATTGTTAGAATTAATAAATAAAGGAAGATATTTTACCAAACTAAAAGCAGTGCCAAAAGAAACCAACTCGTTTACAATACCGCTAAAAGTATCTTCTTATAACGAATTAAATCTAATGGTTTCAGATTTGCTAAAAGCAAGTATTATTTTGCTTAATCCTGATGCAAACGGTTTGTCGAGTTTTACAAAAGACTTTAATGTCAATGTTATGACTTTGCTTGAAATTGCCTTGCAGTTATTGCCAGAAGATGAAATGGAGTTGTTGGATGATTTGTGGAAATTTCAATAGGAGGATTATTATAAAAAGAAAAGCGCAAAGTCTGTGGGACGTTTGCGCATATTGGATTTTTACTCTTTAAATTTAGTTTGTAATAGGTTCTGGAGCGACCAATTCTGCTAACTTGGCTGCAACGTCTGACATTGTTTCCTCAATGGTGCTCAAACCACTTCTTGAGCCAAGTAAAGGGCTCACCTCACGTAGATCTTCAAAAGTTGTGTTGTGAATAATAGGAACTAGTAAGTCACGAGCTAAAAGAGCAGACAGCTCTTTGTCGGCAATTCCTTCTCCTTTTACTCGTTTAAGAAAAGAGGGGGTAACTAAAACAATACCAACGCGAGACTTTGCTAATCCTTTGTCTATTTCACGTAGCAAAGATGAACCCAATAAAACATCTTTTTCACTAAACCAAACAGATACACCTTTTGATTCTAGTAAATCATGTAGTTCTTTAGCTGCATCTTTTCGATCATCCCATGCATGACATAGAAAAACATCTCGTAAGTCTGGCAAATCTGAACGTTTTTCTACATTTTCACGGACAGGTGTAAGTGTTCGGATTTCTGCAGGTGTATAGAGAATAGTCGAACCTGCTGAAGACCAACGTGCTCTCGTTCTATTTTGTCCGCTGCTACTGCGACTTCCGTAATTACTTGAGGGTGAAGAATAAGTAGGATACGAATTGTAGCTACGATTATAACGACTACTGCAAGCTGGGCAGGCCGCCGCCCCACTTGCTGTTCGATGACCATTTACTGGTGCTGTACATCTTGCCATAGTATAAAAAATTAATTGGTTATGAGGTTAATTAGTTAATATAAAGTTGTCTACATTTTATCTTCCCATGATTCGGAGAAGTTTTCCATGACTATATTATTTTTCTTCCATGTAACAGTAACTATATTTAGATCGGGGTTTATTTGAAATGTTTTACACTTATCTTTGGACTCATAAGTAACAACTATATTTTCAAGTTCATCGCCAATTATATGTTTTTCCCCATATAGAGTAGCACCTCCAGAATTGTAATCCGATTTTATAACATTATATTCTTCTGTAGATGGTAATGAGAAAATTTCTCTTGCATTAGCGGTAATTTTAATTTCCTCGATTATTTTTTTGTATAAAGTTTCCATTTTTTTATTATGTTTTTGATACTTGATTAGTCCTCGATCAAGGAATTGTCTTTTAAAAGTTCTTTTATTTGATTTTCAATTTTGATAAAATCTTCAGCAGTTTCAAAAGTTCTTCTGACATAAATTCTCTTAATAAATACGTTTGTCATACTTAAAAATTCCATTTCGTCACTTACTTTATCCCATTCGTTACTAATTGTATTAAGATCTTTATCAATTAGAACTGATTTTGATTTATCTAAACCCTTTAAACCTAAATTTGATGAATAATTTTCTTGAATGAAAATTCCTTTAGCCTCAAGTTGATTTTTAATTTGATTGAGTTTAATTTGATCAAATTTGTAAGTGTTAAAATCACTGCTTTTTTTTGCGTTTTTAACATTTATTCTTTTTTCGTAGCAACGCTTCCATAAATTTCGATCAATTAATTCATCTAATACAATATTCTCGATACAATTCTCACCACAAACATCACAGCCATTATCGCTTAATATATTTTTGAGAGTTGAATTGAAAAAATATTCATCTCCGTTTTTACAATAAAATTCTTCATAATCTTTAAAGTTTTTTACATTATCTAATACACTTATTTTAGTTAGATGTCTAAAAACGAAATCTAACATTGAGTTAGTTGCTGAATTTGTTTTATGAAAATAAACTTGATTATACAAGTGATTTCTAGATTGTATGAATCTAATAACAGAATCTAAGCCACTTTTTTTTATTCCTAATGTTACTTTTCCATTATGTTCTATTGGAAGTAATGAAGTTAATATTCTACTTTGGTCAAAAAAACCATACTTTACTCCAGAATAGAAACTGTCTCTATAAAGATAATCCATTCTGTCAGCGTCAAAAGGAAAACTAGCGATAATAGAATTGAAATAGTTCGTGTAGTTTTTGTCTTTTATAATAATTTCATGATTAGGTAGAAATGAGGGATCAATCATCTTTAAGATGTTTTTTAAATTTATTTGATCTCTTATTTTTAATGATTCATTTGTTAAATATTTATTTTTTTTGAGTGTATTAATGATTTTAATAATAAAAACACATGATACAAGTTCATGTTCTATCCTTTTTGTTTCTAAACCTTTAGCTGAAATATAGTGAATGATGTCATCTAAAAAAAGTTCAAAAATATCAGACTCCGTTTTAATTATTTCAATCAACCTATTTCCAGTAATTGTGAAATCATCAAATTTATGAGAAGTAGGGCCGTGTCCAATATCATGTAATAGTGCTGCAAGTCTTAATTCTTGTAAGATAGTTTCAAATTCTTCATTTACTAAAATGTCTTTAAGCGATTTGAATTTCTTGTTTACGCCATATTTTTGTTTTTTTAAATATGTTACTTCAACATTTTCATTCGATTTATTGAAAATAATTTCTGATAGATGCATAACACCAATAGAATGTTCAAATCTTGTATGGTTAGCTCCTGGAAATATGTAGTTAAGCAATGTATTTTGTTTAACCTTTCTTAATCTCCCAAAGATTTTTTGATTTATAATAAATTCCTCTATTTCAGTAATTTCAATTAATCCATGTATTGGGTCTAAAATTTTTCCTGTTTTCATAATATTCTTTTAATTTTTTTTTCAAATATCAATATGAATTTGATTTTTTTTTGGTGTTAATAATCATAATAAACAAACGTCGTATTTAATTTGAATTATTCATTAAGTAAAAACACCTGAATTTGTATGCAATAAAAATAACTTGTTTAAATTCAATTGCATTACGGAAAACCGTAAACATAATTATGAAACCCAAAGCCCTAGCCCTGATAGTAGCGGCATCCTTTTTAGGCAAACGAAAAAGATCTTATTAAACCGTAAAGTTTCTGCCTAAAAAGATATAGCGGATAGCAGGAAACAGCTCCTAAAAATCATTACAATTCCACTAAATATTCAACTTAAAATGTTCAAAAAAGGAACACTAGAATTTTCGATAAAAATTTTGTAATTTTGCCGTCCAATAAAAGGAATTAGAAAATGTTAGATAGACTTCAATATGTAAAGCAGCGTTTCGATGAGATTTCGGATTTGATTATTCAGCCGGATGTTATTTCTGATCAAAAACGTTATAAGCAGCTTAACCAAGAATATAAAGGGATAAAAGCGCTTGTTGAAAAGAGAGATGAGTACATCATAGTTTTAGCAAACATCGACGAAGCAAACGAAATTATTGCTGACGGAAGTGATGCTGAAATGGTGGAAATGGCCAAAATGCAATTGGATGAAGCAAAAGAACGTCTGCCAGAATTGGAGGAGGAAATCAAATTTATGCTTATTCCAAAAGATCCTGAAGACGCGAAAAACGTTATGGTGGAGATCCGCGCCGGTACGGGTGGGGATGAAGCGAGTATTTTTGCTGGTGACTTGTTTAGAATGTACACGAAATATTGCGAATCTATGGGATGGAGATCATCCGTAGTAGATATGAATGAGGGTACTTCTGGAGGTTTCAAAGAGGTTATTTTTGAAGTTACTGGTGAAGATGTATATGGAACTTTGAAGTTTGAAGCGGGTGTTCACCGTGTACAACGTGTTCCTCAGACAGAAACTCAAGGACGTGTGCATACATCGGCTGCAACGGTTATGGTTTTGCCAGAAGCAGAGGAGTTTGATGTTCAGGTAGATATGAACGATGTTCGTGTCGATTTCTTCTGTTCGTCTGGACCTGGAGGGCAGTCGGTAAATACTACGAAATCGGCTGTACGTTTAACGCACATTCCAACAGGTTTGGTGGCGCAATGTCAGGATGAGAAATCGCAGCACAAGAATAAAGATAAAGCTTTGATGGTATTACGTTCTCGTTTGTACGAAATGGAATTGGCCAAAAAGCAAGAGGAAGATGCTAAAAAACGTAGTTCTCAGGTAAGTTCTGGAGACCGTTCGGCTAAAATCCGTACGTACAACTACGCGCAAGGTCGTGTAACCGATCACCGTATCGGTTTAACGCTTTACGATTTAGGAAATATCATGAATGGTGATATTCAGAAAATTGTTTCTGAGCTTCAGTTGGTTAACAATATGGAGAAATTGAAAGAAGCTTCGGAGGTTTACTAAATTTCTGAGATGCTAAGATTCTAAGATAAAGAGGTTCTAAGTTTTTTTTTAGGACTTTGTAATAATATTAAGCCGAACATTTGTTCGGCTTTTTTTTGTGAAAAACCTTAGAATTAGAAGGTTGCAATTTTTGAGAAAAAACTTAACATTTTGTTTCGGGGCATCTTAGTATTTTTAAGAAAAAAAATGTATTTTCGGCGCGTTTATAAGAAAAATATTAAGTTAAATTTAAAACATGCTATTGCCCGACATGATAAACGGGATTTATTAACAAAATATATGAAGAAAATAATTTTACTTTTTGTTCTTGCTTTAGGACTAACATCTTGTTCTAATGATTCGCAGGATGATAATTCGCAGCCAGAAGTTGTTTATGCTGACGTAAAACCAACGCAGTCAAAATATAAGGCTTATTATGGAGCTAAAATCACAAAATCTACAGGACAGACATCAAAAACTGCTGAAGTAGGTTCTGGCACTGAAACTATAAAACCTGTTTCGGTTATTTTCTATCCGAGAACTCAAACTATCGGGTTCTCCAATATTTTTGATAATAGTACGGTGGAGTATAAAGTAACTAATATTGTTAAAGAGGCATTAAAGACTATTTATAGTTTTCAAATCAACAATGTGGCGTATACTTGTACGATTTCAGAAAAAACAGATTCAACTGCTGCAAATGTTGTAATTAGTTTTTCAGGTGGTTCTTATAAGTTTGATATATCTGAATCTGCTAAAAATAAAATTGCAAAACTGGTTTCGAAAGTAGTCTATACATCAAAGAATGTGAGCGATTTAGATTATGTTGTTGAATACACTTATGCAGATACTCTTTTAATTAAGTCAATCCGTAATTATAAAGATCAACTTACTTTAAAGCCTTCGGTTTTAACTACTGATTATAAATATGATGGTTCGAGATTAATAGAAAAAACTGTTACGAATGATAATGGAAATTATACTAAAATAAGTTATGAATATGAGAACAATTTTATAACTAAAGCGACAAGTGTTTCGAGTACTAATCAAGTTAGGATATATATCTATGAGTACGATAATCAGGGAAGACTTAGTAAAGCGTCTGGCAAAACAGGTACGGGTACAAGTTTTTTTGAAATAACAACTTATACTTATGAAAAAAATAAATTGACAAGTGTTGTTACAGATTCTGCACAATCATTCCGTGATACAGAAGTAAGTATTTACGAGAGTGATCGTAAACCTTTTTTGATCTCGCAAGAGTTGATTTTAAATCCTTTTTTGTACATGAATTTTACACATAGTGGCTACACAGATATGAATGGAGAGTATTCTGTTTATTGGGATAGAACGTTTGAATATACAACGGATGGTTATCTAACGAAGATGTTAAGTGAAGATGATTCAATAACATACGAATACGTAGAGGAATAAAAAAAGCCGAACAAATGTTCGGCTTTTTTTATGGAAAAAATTTAGCATCGCTTTTTTAATGAAAATTTAATGTTCGGAATTTTAGATTGTTAAGACTTTATTTCTTTAAAAAGAGTGTCATAAATTAAGGCCAATACTACAGAAGAATATTGCGAAGTAAGATTTATAAGACTAGTGCGTAAAACTTAGTTTCTTAGAATCTTAGCATCTTAGAACCTAAAAAAAACTAGCTTTTTTTGCTGAATTTTTTATCTCATATTTGTCATGCTTTTATACCCAAAAAGAATACTAAACCAACCAAAACCAATCTAATTTATGAAGAGAACTTTACTTCTATTTTGCTTCTTTGGAAGCTTTTTTTATGCGCGATCGCAATCGTATTTCGGATTTAGAGATGATAATTTTGCAGGAATTCAGTCGGCATTGTTTAATCCTTCTAATATTGTGGATTCGAAGTATAAAGCCGACGTTACGTTTGTATCTGTAAGCGGAACTGGGCAAAATGATTTATACGGAGTTAATTTTGCCAATATATTAGACGGCGGTTACGATCTGGATACTCAAGCGAGCAAGAATTTCAAATCGAATAATAGGGGGAATTTTAATGCTGATATTATGGGGCCGTCTGTTATGCTTAATATTACGCCTTTGCATAGCGTTGCACTTTTTACGCGTGTGCGTAGTGTTACAAATCTAGTTGGCATAAACGGACAGCTTATTGATGAGGTTAATAAAGATGTAAATGCTTCTGATAATTTTTTAATTGCAGGCGGAAATCCGAATGGTGTTTCGAATTCTTGGGCTGAAATTGGAGCGAGTTATGCGACGGTTTTGTTCGATCATGACGATCATTTTGTAAAAGGCGGAATTACTTTAAAATATTTAATGGCGGGCGTAAACGGTTATATCAACGGAAATGATTTGAACGTAGCTTTTACTAAAAATGAAGCAAATCCTTCGTTGAGCGAATATTATTCGACAGGAACAATAAAAACAGCAGCGAG